>JAZGBQ010000072.1:0-2407 GCA_036476435.1 Fidelibacterota bacterium | reverse complement strand
TGTCAGGACAAAACCTTCATGGCGATTATAATTGAACCATTCCGTTTCGGGGTGGATCCAACTGTGGTAGGTGTGATAGTGGTTGCTTTCCACCTCAAAATACGTTTCACCAAATACTTCCGCTTCGTCAACCGACTCGCGATAGACCACTCCTTCTTTTAAATTTGTTTCGACAACTTTTCCAGATATCCTGGCTCCCTGAACCTGGTGAATGCGACCACCAATTGCAAAGATTTCTCCGTCGACCAGGGCTGTATTGTAAAGATAAACATCACCACCGATTACGGTAATGACTCCTGAAACAGTCCCATAAACACTCAAGCTTCCACCAATAATGCGAATGTGATTAATCGATACCGTATTAGAATCGATGGTATGATCACCAAAGAACTTGGTCTCATTCACAGGAAATACGTTGGGATCGGAAAACTCACTACGGAAAGCGTTAGAATCATTCATTCTTGTTGATTGATTTTTGCTTGATTTACTATAAGCGGTGCTATCTTTATTGATTCTTTCCTGGCCAAAAAGAGCGCCCGAGATTAGAATATGGATAGTAATGATAGTTAGTATACGGGTCATTTATTTAATCCTCGTCCGTCTCGATTTCAATTTCGCCGTAATGTGTTCTGATTTTGACAGTATGAACGCCACCACCGATGATTCCTTCTCCGCGAATATCATCCATTGTCTTTATGATCGTTAGAGGAAATTCGGAATAAATTGCCTCAATTGACTGCGTGTCTTCGACAAGTGCGTCAATTTTCCCAGGAAAATCGGGTGGTAAAACAACCTGGATATCACCGATCGCCGTCCTTAGTAATATGGAATGGTCAGAAATATCGGGACTTATATGTTTTTCTATATAGATATCGCCAGCTTCAGTAATTGCGGATATGGAACCTGATAGATTTTCTCCCATGATGCTCCCGGCTGTAGTTAGAACATCAACGGCTCCCATAATATTGTAAAGATCAATATCACCATAGGATGTACTGCCGCGAAGGTCTCCAATTACATCTTCAATATCCAGGTCACCACCATGAGTATGAACGACTATACCGCTTTTTACAGCTTCAATATTTATATCACCGGCGCTGGTGTTTGCAACCATGGTCTCACCCTCGATCTCGAGTAAGTAAATATTACCACCCATAGTGTTGACAGATACATCACCTTGAGAATAGGTAATATCAATATCGCCTCCGGAAGTATTGGCGTTGATCTTGCCTTCCACATCAGTGGCTTCTACATCTCCGCCGGAAGTTGATAGTAAAACATTTCCCATAGCATGATCTAATTCAATATCACCCCCCGCTGTCACTGCTGACAGTCTTCCGGTAAGATAGGATAAATTGAAATTACCTCCGCTTGTTTTAGCGTCAATTTCACCGACGATGTGCTCAATATCGATGTCTCCGCCCAGAGTATGAACATATGTACTTAATGATTTGGGAACTGTAATCTCATATTCAAACGATATCCGAGATGGCCAGCTTCCATTTCCAGTGATCTCAATAAGGTTCGATTCTTCATGATACTGAACCATGGAACGGTATTTACTGAATAACTCGTAGGCTTTACTTTTTGAACTGGTCTTTACCTTGACAATTTCCTTAATCTGGGCATTATTCCCCGGGATTCCTTTAATATGAATATCGCCCTTGACATTTTGAATGCGCATAATAGGAGTTGTGGCGATATCGACATCAAATTCGTAAACCGTCTTCCCCTTATATTTAGTGCTCCCTTCTGTATCAAAAGACTCGAAGATGTCCTGACTGAAGATGATCTGTAAAATGAAAATAAATGGAATCATTATTTTCATTGTGTTGCCTCAATGTTTTCAATGGAAATAGGAGATCTTAAATCTGTAAGGAGTTTTCGTGATTCATCTCGAATATATTCATTTTCATCCATACTGCTGACCACCTGCAACAAGGGGATAAGCGATTCCGTGGGTTCTTTAGCTAAAATGTACAGGGCTTCCATCCTGACGGCCTCGTTTTCATCTTCCAGGAGGACTTTCTGGCAGGCATTAATAAGTCTTTCATTTGGGCGATATCTTCCTAATAGTTTTACTGATTGCAAACGTACGCCTGAATTTGGATCCGATAGTAATGAAGAGATCAGAACCATTTGTGACTCAGGATCAGGCGAAACATTTCTCATCAAGTTAACGGCTTTAAGTCGATTCCCGGGATTTTCATCATTTAACAATAAAAAATAGAGCATTTGGCGAACTTTGGTGTCTTTTAAACCGCCTGAGAAGTCGATGTTCTGTTCACCATGAGTAACGAATTTGATCGGTGCTTCAGCGTTCTCATTGATATCAATAACCACATTTTCCAGACTACCCGATTGGATCAATTCTTGGATATCAAATTGTTGCCCGGTACGATTATCA
>JAZGBQ010000071.1:0-2678 GCA_036476435.1 Fidelibacterota bacterium | reverse complement strand
TGAAAGAGTAAATAATTAGCTGATATTGAAGATTAAGAACGTGGTCATTGAGTGTAATTAAAAGTTGTAACAAGTCTTTTTCAAGTCGAATTACAGCTAATTACATCAACAGCTTATAAGATCATGGACATAATATATTGACCGTTGTATTTTTTTATTAGTATCGGCGAAGCCTATTTACAAAAGCAAAGGAATTAAATAAGCGAATTTTTCGATTCTGATTATTATACTGAGCCGCTCACTTTTTTTTTCACAGACCCATATTACCGCATTAATTATTTTCTTCAAGCTTCCGGTAAACGGCTAATTATCTTTAACAATGGATATTGGTGATATCGAGTTTAAATTGGCTTGGTAATTAATAAACTCATACCTGAGTTAAATTTTACCTTAAATAAGATATTTAATGGGAAAACATCCATGGTGAAAAAGATTATACTGGGAATTTTTTCTGTTATATTGATCATTATTGTTGCTGCATTTTTTCTGATTCGAGGCATTGCCACAAGAGGATTACCAGATTACAATGGAACTGTTGTTTTGGAAAATCTTGAACATGAGGTTATTGTTTATCGAGATTCTTTGGCGGTACCGCATATAATCGCGGACACTGAGGAAGATCTATACCGGGTAACAGGATATTGCATGGCCCAGGACCGGCTTTGGCAGATGGATCTTATCAGGTGTGCCACTGAAGGACGGTTGAGCGAAATTTTCGGCAGAGACATGATTACTGCTGATCAATTGTTGCGATCATTGAGAATACCTGAAAAATCTCAATTAGTCTTAGAGCAAACAGATCCGATAGTACTTGCAGCCCTGAATGCATTTTGCGATGGTGTGAATCAATTTATTACCGCGCATATGGATAAACTGCCGCCTGAATTCACTATTTTAGGATATAAGCCCGCTCCCTGGTTACCGGAAAATTCTCTCAATTTGATTAGTTACATGGCCTGGGATCTTACAATGCCCTGGATGATCGAGATCACTTTGGACAAGATATCAAAAAAAATCGATCCTGAATTATATCAGCAACTCATTCCGGATATGGATTTTCAACCGACCGTTACCTATTCGTCTGCTGTAAATAGTCAACCGGCCTCTGAATCTGTATTTCTCCTGGCGGAATCGGTAAAATTGAAAAAACTTGGCTTGTCGGCATTTGATGCGAGTAATAATTGGGTAGTATCAGGAACAAAAAGTGGCACTGGTTTGCCAATTTTTGCTAACGATATGCATCTGGGAATTAATGCACCTGGTATCTGGTACCAGATGCACCAGGTTGTAAAAGACAGGTTCAATGTTACCGGTGTGGCAATTCCTGGTCAGCCAATGGTGGTGGCGGGACATAATGATTATATTGCCTGGGGAATGACTAACGTCATGGTAGATGATATGGATTTTTACGATGAGCGACTGAATCCGGAAAATACAGATGAGTATTTATTCAATGATGAATGGATCCCTCTGGAAATCCGAAAAGAAACGATCTTTATTAAAGGTGGGGAATCGGTAGAGCGTATCAACAAGTTTACGCACCGAGGACCTATTGTATCTGATTTTAAAAAGATACATGATAGGAGTGTATCAATGCGTTGGATGGGAAATGAAATGAGTAATGAAGTACGTACGGTTTACCTTCTGAATAGAGCCAGGAATTGGAATGAGTTCAAGGAAGCTGTCCGTACATTTACATCAGTTAGTCAAAATATTGCTTATGCGGATATAAATGGTAATATTGGCATTTATTGTTGCGCCGGTGTTCCAATCAGAGAGAATTGGAGGGGTATTCGGGTTGCACCGGGATGGACAGATGAATATGATTGGAAAGGATTAGTCCCATTTGAAGAATTGCCTCATTCTTATAATCCGCCGGAAGGCTATGTGTCATCAGCAAACAATCGCCCCAGCGATGATAAGGATGTGCCTCACATCAGCGCCTGGTTTGCACCACAATATCGAATTGATAGAATTAGAGAATTGTTAAATGAAAAAGATTCTCTGAATATAGAGGATTTTGTGAAGCTGCAGTCCGATCAGAAATCAAAGCTCGTTGAAAAATTCCGAGACAGAATGATCCAGGTGCTTAGTAATACGAAACTGAATGATACTGAGAGAAAAATCTTAGAACGATTTTCGGACTGGAACGGTATACTCGGCTCTGAAAGTTCTTCAGCAATGGTCTTTGAGAAATTTTATAACGTTCTCATGAAAAATGTATTTAAGGATGAACTGGGAAATGACCTGTATGAAGAATATGTATCCGTTGGATATATGCCCAACATTGCCTTGGATCGGTTATGGCAAGTCGATGAATCCAGGTGGTTTGATAATACGAATACAGTTGACAAGGTCGAGTCGTTGAACGACATAATAATTATCAGCTATCATGAAACAATCCAATCGCTGTTGGAATTACTGGGAAACAATCCTGAAAATTGGGCCTGGGGAAAACTTCATAAATTAGCTATCAATCACCCGTTAGGATCCGTGACCGTTCTTGATAAATTGTTCAATTTAAACAGGGGACCTTACTCAGTAGGTGGCAGTTCCCATACGGTCTCTCCCTATGCCTACTCGTATAACGATCCATTCATTTCTGATTATGGCACATCTCATCGTCACATTTATCCCGTTGCCGATTGGGATAAAAGTTTAAGCATTATTCCAACTGG
>JAZGBQ010000070.1:0-2451 GCA_036476435.1 Fidelibacterota bacterium | reverse complement strand
CGGCCATTCCACCGGTGTTTCGTATAATTAATCCCGGTACAGCATTCAGTGTAGTTTGCGAATTGAATCCATCTGCCTTTAGCATTTTAGAAGAATAATCCTTTTCGTGGAGGAAAACATTGCTTCGCTTGGCTTTTACCGTAATGGCACTCATTTTGATTGGTTCGGGCGACAGTTTCAGAAAGAGGGTGCCTGGATGGGAGATCCTGTGGATAGTAGATTTATAACCTATGCGATTTACAACTAGGCTATCTCCGATGACGAGGGATATCGGCAGATAGAAATATCCAGTTGAACTTGATAAAGTCCATGACTCTGAATTCGAATGTTGTATACTGGCATACTCAATTGGAGGTCCATCAATTTGCAGGACAAATCCTTGAATTTGTGCGCTGATAGGTGCTGAAAATGTTATTAATAATGTAAGGTGGAATAAAGATTTATACACAAAAAACCCCGTACAATGTCGGGGTCAATCGAAATCTAATTCCAAGATAAGATTTCTCAACGGATGCGTGTTGCATAACCTTTTGCCCGAAAGTTTGTTGCGACAGCGGCTGGTGTGCAGGTTTCCTGACTCTCGTCAATAAGGATCGGTCCGCCTTCTCACTTCTAATAACCGAGAAGCAATGGCAACCAGGTGATCCAATACGATTACAGTAGCGGGAACTGTGTCCGATTTTCACGAACTTCCCTACTACGCTCAGCCTGAGTCAATGTTAAATAACGATCAAGATTACTGAATTTCAAACTGAATTCAAACGGCATTTCGGAATATTTAGAATTGAATTGCCTTTTTCTTACGCCTTGCACTGCAAAAGAGGCAACCGATAAATTCATTGCAGGAAATTTCTGGATGAAAATTAGAGAAAAAAGAAAGTTTATCATCAATGTTGCGGTTGTAAATCTTTTTAGTGATGCATCATTCCAATCTGTGATTGTGACCCAGGCAGTACTTGGAGAAACTTGTGTCATACTTGATCGTCGTGAAAACTGGTTCTTGGTGAAGCAGTGGGATAATTATTCAGGATGGGTCCATAAGTTTTATGGCATTATTTCAGAAAGCGAGTATGTACCAACCCACATTGTTCTGAACAACGCTGGTAATATCAAATCTACGGACGATAAAAAGAGTATAAGAAATCTGTGTTTTGGAAATCGAATCAAAATTGATCCTTTGACCGACGAATCACTTGTTTTATTACCGGATGGGCTGTCAGGTATTACGGATACGCAACTTGGTGTACTTGAAGAGCTACATAATGACCGTTCCAGAATAATTGATTATGCACTCCAATTTCTTGGTGCACCTTACATGTGGGGAGGAAAAACCCCGTGGGGATTTGATTGCTCGGGGCTTGTTCAAACAGTATTTATTGCTTGCGGGACAAAATTACCGAGGGATGCATATCAGCAAGAACAATTTCTGGACGAAAATACCATTGATCAGTCTGAATTAATAGCCGGCGACCTTGTATTTTTCAAAAAATCGGATAAAGTTGATCATGTAGGTATCTTTTTAGGCGGTAGCAGAATCATACATTCCCGTGGATGGGTCAAAATAAATAGTCTTGAAAAAGCCAGAAATGATTACATTGGTGACCTTGAACAAGCACTGTATTCGTGTGTTTCCATAGAAAATTTGATAATAAAATGAGTGCAATAAATATATCATCAAATGGATCATTGCTGAACCGGGCGGTGCTGGTTCTAAATACAAATTATGCACCGATGGAAGTATGCTCCGCTAAACATGCCATATGTTTATATTTCCTCGAAAAAGTTGATGTCCTTGCAAGTTATTCGGAATATGTACATTCGCCTTCCATCACGCTAGCCCTTCCTAGTGTAATGAAACTTAAAGATTTTATTCATTATAACAGCATTCAAGTAATTCTCAGCAGGAAGAATATCATTATAAGAGACGGTCATTCCTGTCTGTACTGTGGTAAGAAATCCGGACCTTTTACAGTTGATCACATTATTCCAAAAGAACGGGGTGGAACAGATGCCTGGGATAATCTAGTGACTGCTTGTCCATCATGTAATCTGTTTAAGGGGAATCGAACCCCTGAGGAAGCAGGTATGCGGTTAATAAAAATTCCAATAAAACCAAACCGGATCCACTATTTTCAACAATTTGTCTCAGATCAACAATCAGATTGGAGACCTTACTTGTTCATGGAACCTTTCAAATGATATTGGATGTTATTTTATGAAGCGAGTGTTAAGTGGGATTCAACCCTCCGGTCAATTACATCTTGGTAACTATTTTGGCATGATGGCGCGAATGATACGCTATCAGGAAGAAAATGACTTGTTCTGTTTTATTGTGAATTATCATGCCCTAACTACAATTCACGAGAAGGAAGTTCTAAAATCAAATACATTTAATGCTGCCTGTGATTTTCTTGCCCTTGGTATGGACCCTGAGAAATCTACTTTTTGGAT
>JAZGBQ010000007.1:0-4393 GCA_036476435.1 Fidelibacterota bacterium | reverse complement strand
CCAGAAAGATTTGAAAGTACAGGGCAAATATGGTGTCAAATATGTGAATTATTGGTTTAATGAAGAGGAAGGCACAGTATTTTGCCTCTCTGATGCTCCGAATAAAGAAGCGGCAGCAGCAGTACATAGAGAAGCACATGGTGCCGAGGCTGATCAAATTATTGAGGTGTTGCAAGGAGAATAATTACTACCTCTAAATAATTACAAAAAGGGAGTTAATGGTATTTTGTATAACTCCCTTTCTTTTTTTTCAAATCCGTTATATTTGCATTACAAAAATTGGATTTGGCTGAAAAATAAGGGCTGATCTAACCGGAATTTATAGTCAAATCAGCCCTTTTTCATTGGCAGTTTGGTCACAATATGGTCACATAAGACCATAAATCCACATATTGTTAGTACCTTCCTGGGTTCGATTCCCAGGCGTTCCCGCAGGTATCCGGATTTTAGTCTTTTAAGTGCTAAATATTCATGACTTTCATGTATAGGTAATAATATTTAATATATCCGATAGATCTCTTAACCATTTCAGCTTTAGATAAATCCCTTACCATAAAGTATAAAGTAAAGGATATTTGAATTCAGTTAATTGACCACCTAACTGAATGATATGATAAACTCTCTACTCTGGCTCTAGACCGAAAAAAGCGTATGCAGCCGCAATTGCCAGTCCTAACCATGCCTGCCCAAGGTTCGTAAGCAACGGTACTTCTTCTGGGTGAAAAAGTGTAACCATGAAAGCTGTCAGTCCTACAGTGATCCAAACGATAACGTATATCCAAGAAAGAATCTCGTTAATTTTCCATTTTGATGTGATAGCTTTAAATATACGCATTTTCAAGTTATCGTCTTTCTTCGTAATGGCAAGCTCAGCAATGACAAGTGCCGAAACAAGACCACCAATAACTACAAGTGCCTGGGTCATTCCTTCAGTAATTAAAGTAACAGGATAATCAATACAACCTGTCTCTGCCTTACAATAAAAAACTTTCACCGCGATCCAAACAAGATAAACGTAGATGGCTAAAAGAATCGAAGCTATTATAGCACCAAAAATTTGTTTCATTTAGATTTCTCCTACTATTTATTCTTCCGATTACTCTTCTATCTTCGTCCACATGTTAGTAGTCGTGTAAAATCGCTTCTTCTTTATTTTAATTACCCACTAAGCTCAGCGTCATTATCCGAGACATCAGCATCCTTTTTTAAACCGACCTTAAGATCTTTTATTGGTTCACTAGCAAGACACCATAACATCTTGGGATCTTCTTTTTTACTAGAACTCACGATCATCCGAATAATAGGTCTATCATCTTCGTCATCCCGTGCAGCCTTATTTAGATTATGAATATTCACTTTCATTCTTTTTATAACTTCGTCATCATCAGGTGCATTTGCACAACCCTTAACGAGTGCAGTGTAAAGTCCTCCATTTGAAATTATAATAGGTGGTCTAGCCATGATTTCCTCCTTTTTTGTTAATGAAATATTGATATGGATAATTATCTAGTATAGATACAGGAATGATACATATAGAGTTGTCCCCTTTTAATATTTGAAATTCCTCTAGTACACCTCACCTGTGTACTTTAATTATAGATTTACCACTTTCTGAGTCTCAGTAGGGCGTAAAATACTATAATTCGTATATTTTATATATTCGATGGTATTGAGAAACATAATTCTATACAAGAGATATTTTCAGTATATAATTTCTTTTAATACATAATAAAATATATATGTTTCCCCATTAATACATGCATGAGGAACTTGTTTATTCATCAATTGATTCAGTTCTCTTGATCTGCAATCAAGCGTACTTTTAGGTGTTTATATTCGAACTACAGTGTTCAGATTTTCGTGTGTGTCCCGGAAATTCGTGTCCCGATTGTATCCGAATTCACCACTGGCTTCTTGACCACCAGTAAAGCACACACTCTTTAATAAATTATTTTGGTATCCTATATGTATCCGCTTTTACTCCCAATCTCTTAACCCCCAGTCAAGCGCATAGATAGATGATTATCCTCGACAAACTCAATTAATTGATTGTGTGTGTCCCGTAAATCCGTGTCCTGAAAAACGTAAAACAGGACAAATACGGTTAATCAGAATACTCTGTAATCAACTCCTGAAACCGAGGATGATCATGGAGAGGATCCCAATATGGATCTAATTGTAAATCCCAAATTGTAAAATTATACGGCATGGATAAAAGAAGCTCGATTTCATCAAGGGCTTTATCATATTCGCCTACCATCGTATATACAGCAGCCAACCACCTGTGGCGGTTAGGAGCCAGAAATGCATTTTTGTTTATCGGTTCTAATTCAACAGCTTTCTTTGCTATTTGGATAGCTTCTTCCTTCATTCCCAAACCAGCATATGTCAATCCAAGGAAACTATAATTATTAATGTTGTGAGGAGTAGATTGAACCAAACCTTCATATACTACCCTGGCAGAGTCCAGATAAGTTGTAGCCTGATCAGCTTGTCCCATATACCAATAAACGGCCCCTTTAAGACGAAAATAATTTCGATTATCTGTTAATGCTTCAACCGATTCCAATGCATCCTGAAATCTTCGTGCCCATATATCTACAATAAATCGCCCCCTGAGCATTCTTTGTTCACCTGTAAATTGGGTGCCCTCCTCGATGATCCGATATGCTTTCTCAATATCTCCGTATCCCCTTAATGCTATCGCAACTTTGTCATAATAATAAATGGGATCTTCTGTAAATGAAATAATGGCTTTATCATTATAATACTTAGCTTTGCGCCAGTCACGTTGCCTCATATAATAATCGTAAATATAAAAAGCCATGAAATATCCATAAGGATCCAGCTCATAGCATTTTAGTAAATACTGCTCTGCTTTGTCCCAATCTCCGAGAATCATATAGAATCTTCCTATATCACGGTTGATCCAACTGTCATTTGGCCGTCCTTCGAGGGCTTTTAAATATTCATTTAAAGCCTTTTTTTGATCCTTTTCAATCCAATCGTAATAAGTTGCTTGTGCATAATGAACATTAGAGAGACCCGGATCCAGGAGAGTTGCCATTTCAAGAGCAGACTTTCCTTTTTCCAATCTTTCAGATGTAGGATCCCAATCAATAGCAATATAGAGTGCAAAATCAACCTGCGCTAACAAGGCATAAGCCAGAGTAAAACTCGGATCCAGTTCAACAGCCTTCTCGAGCAATTTTGCAGCCATCATGTTGCCTTCCCGATCTGATTTATTATCCCAGTAGTACTTACCTTTTAAATAATAATCATAAGCCTCCATGTTTTCAGTTGGCGCACTCTCAATAGAACTCATTTCTTCCGGAGTAAGTGTGGCTTTTAAAGCTGATGCAATACTTTCCGCTACATCGGTTTGTATAGCAAAAATATCGGTATAGTCCCTATCATAAGTTTCAGTCCATAGGTGATCATCGGTCTTAGCATTAATTAACTGAGCCACAATCCGCACCTTCTCACCAACTCGACGCACACTCCCTTCCAGAACCGACTCGACACCCAATTCCTGAGCAATTTCCTTCATGCTCTTATCTCTATCTTTATAACGCATAACACTGGTTCTTGAAACGACTTTCAAATCACCGATTTTTGCTACTTGTGATAAAATATCATCATGCATACCATTGCAAAATATTTCATCTTCTTCAGTGCCACTGATAGATGTAAAAGGTAATACTGCAATAGACTTTGAACTGACTTGTGGTTTATTAATAATTGAATAAAGGAGTACTCCAACTATCATCAAAACGATTACGCTGAAAATAGCTACAGGTACTCGTTTCTTCAGTTGAGGCTTAGGCGGCTTATCAGATGTCCCTCCTTTCTTTAATTTTCTCAAGTCAGCCACCATAGCATCAGCATGCTGGTATCGATCCTTCACATTCTTTTCTAATGCCTTATGGATGATCCTTTCCAGCTCCTGTGGTATGTTGGGATTGCGGGTGGTTACAGGTATCGGTTCCTCATTCATGATGGAATAGAGTATGGCAGCTTCATGATCTCCCTCAAATGGCAGTCTGCCAGTCGCCATCTCATATAGTACTACACCAAAGGAAAAGATGTCACTCCGTTTATCTACTTCTAATCCTTCCACCTGTTCTGGTGACATATACCCTTGAGTTCCTAAAGTACTACCATCCTGAGTAATCTTACTCATACCTGCGCGTTTAGCCAGTCCAAAGTCCAGAATCTTTGCTTGACCAGTTGGTAAGCATATTATGTTTTCGGACTTGATGTCCCTATGAATAATATCTTTCTCATGTGCTGCGTGAAGACCATCGGCAATATCTACTGCTGCTTTAATGAGTTCTTTAGATTTAAGGGGCCCCTGGTTAAGCTTATCCGACAATGACTCGCCTTCAATGTA
>JAZGBQ010000069.1:0-2156 GCA_036476435.1 Fidelibacterota bacterium | reverse complement strand
AGGGATGAAGATTTTCGCCTCAGATTTGTACTCTGGAACATAATTACTATTGACGTTATAGATACCTATAAGTATCATCAAAGCTGTGACGATAAAAATCATCTTTAAATGCTTGGCAAGCACCAGTAAAATATCAGCGATAGAACTTCTTGCAACGTCAAGTTCGATATTGTTTTGCTGTGTTTGGTTTTCCATATTATTTATTCAAGATTTAATGAGGTAATTGATATTTCAATTTTTTCGCGATTCAGTTACAATAAAGTAGATTGTAGCCAACGACGCCACAGCTGAGGATAAACTTTGCAAAAATTGTGTCGAATTAAATGGTTCGGACCGCGGCTTTTTGTATACTCGAATCGTTGAACCTTCTTTAACCGGTGGACTTATCCAGCGACCCTTCTTTAATTTCACATCTCCGTTAGCGTAATGGACTGCAATATATTTCCGGTTTGCATCCGGTTTGTACCCCCCGGCACTTTCTATATAATCCTGCAAGGAATATCCGGGAATATATTCAACCAGCCCAGGATTTTGTATTTCACCGATAACAGTTACAATCCCGGGATGCTGCGGTACATAAATACTATCCGCATGAAGAACCGAAATATCATCACCTTTAAGAACTATCTGGAGGCTGTCACGGAATATCTGTAGACCTTCACTGAAAGCATTTACGGAATACCCCCCGGCACGTTCAATTATCTCTGCCAAGGATTCTTCTTTTTTCTGAATTGTGTATACGCCAGGGACATTGACTTCTCCGGCGACGATAACATGACTAGGAGTCGCGTAATTAAGATTTTGTCTGACCAATAACAGGTCCATGTTTTCCATAATAATATTCTGGCTCTCTTCACCATTCCTCAAATCAGAAAGGTTAATTAAGATCCTGGTGGGATATTCCTTGGTCGGATCACGGCGAATGATTTCTGCCTGCGCAGCATACATGGACTTCCAGAAAGTATCATCATTTATACCGCCTGAGATTTTAAGGAGATCCATAACGGTCATTGAATCCTCATAGGTATAGATCCCCGGCGATTTAACCTGGCCAAAAACTGAAACTTGACGTTCGACCATTGGAATAGGAAGGGCCAATAAATTTACAACGCCATCGGCGGGTATATGAGCTGCCTCGTCATAGGATACATAGAACATCTCATAAGCAAAATCATCACTTGCTCGCTTATCTCTTGGAAGGATTTTAAGAACTTGAATTGTTTTCTGTGCTTTCAGTGTTAGACCGCCAGCATGCTTTAATAATGTTTGTATGGATTCCCCCGCTTTGGGTTCATAATTTGCAGGGCGTCCCACTTCTCCTTCAATTTGAACTGCTGCCTTACGGTGTGGTACCAAAATGACATCGCCATCTAAAAGACGTATATTTCCCGTAGATTTTCCACTCAGCAAATATTCATAAAAATCAAGTGTTGTTATTATTTCATCTTTACGGATTACATGAATATTTCGCAAACTACCGTGATAAGATATCCCATTTACTTGAATAAGACCAGTAGTGACAAACGAGAAAGGATGGATCGCATGAATACCTGGAAGTAAAACTTCCCCTACGAAAGTAACATTAATGGATTTTAATCCAGCGAGGGTTATATCCAGATAGGCTGTAGGCTCAGGTCCCTGCAGCGTTGAATAAAATTTTGAGAATCGATTCCTGATCAAGCTCTCTGAACCCGTCAGGTTCTTACCTGTTAAATTGACCAAGCCGACACTTTCAATATAGATATTTCCCTCCAGATCTACCTCGTGAAGAGATCGGGATTCTGTATCACCCCAGATCGTAATTACTATTTGATCACCAGGACCCAGACGATATTCTTGTGGAACCGGTAAGTTTTCCAACACGGCCAGACGATCGGGATTGTTAAAGAATTCGTATCCAAAATGATGAATTTCATCCTCATCCTGTGCCAAAGAATCCGCATACATTTCCAATATCAGGAGTGAGTCCAAACTGAAAAGATCTAAACCCGGATACTGGGTCCCTGGTGTTCTTCCCGGCTGAAGAGGATAACCAGCTACACCTTGCGAGCCCATTTGCATTCTTGCAAGTGATTGCAATTCAGGATATTGCAGTATTAATTCTTGGTATTTTTCGCGCTGTTCTGGGGTCAATTGCTGTCCGAGAAGCAGACTTA
>JAZGBQ010000068.1:0-2624 GCA_036476435.1 Fidelibacterota bacterium | reverse complement strand
GGTATGAATCAATTCAAACCAATATTCCTTGGCGATGTTGAACCGCAACATTTGCGTGTGGTCAACAGTCAGAAATGTATCCGTGTTAGCGGTAAGCATAATGACCTCGAGGAAGTTGGACTTGATGGATTTCACCATACATTTTTCGAAATGTTGGGAAACTGGTCATTTGGCGACTATTATAAGGGCGAAGCCATCAAATGGGCCTGGCAGTTATTCACAGATGTCTGGGGCTTAGACAAAGATCGGCTTTGGGCAACTGTGTATTCCGATGACACGGAAGCTTTTAAACTATGGACGGACGTTACGGATATTAAATCTGGGCGGGTTTTGAAGTTTGGTGCGAAAGAAAATTTCTGGGAAATGGGGCGCACTGGTCCCTGCGGACCTTGTTCAGAGATTCACTATTTTGTAGGTGATGATCCAGCAAGTCAAAATCCGGAAGGCGTTAATAATTCTGATCAATATTGGGAACTGTGGAATCTGGTTTTTATTCAGTATAACAGAGATAATAAGGGAACCCTGAAAGAATTGCCAAAAAAACACATTGATACCGGTGCTGGGTTAGAAAGAATTGTTACGGTACTTCAGAATAAGAACAGTAATTATGACAATGATCTGTTCAGTCCTCTGATCACTAAAATTGAGGAAGTTACCGGAAGAACATTTGGTAACGATCCGATACCACATCAGGTAATAGCAGACCATCTGCGAATGCTGACAATTTCTATCGCTGATGGCGTAATGCCGTCTAACGAAGGTCGCGGATATGTTCTTAGACGCATCTTGAGACGCGCTTCTCGATTTGGTCGCATACTTGATTATCACGAACCGTTCATTTATCAACTTGTTGATGTGATGGCAGATATAATGGGTGATGTTTACACTGAGATTAATGAAAAGAAGACTCATATAAAGAAAGTAATTAAGGCTGAAGAATCGGCATTTAACGAAACGCTTGATAGGGGATTAATCCATTTTGAAAAAATCATCGGTTCGCTAAAGGGTAAATCGATTCCAGGGAATGATGCATTTCGTCTTTATGATACTTATGGGTTTCCGCTGGATCTCACTCAGCTTATGGCTAGAGAACGGGGATTATCAGTTGATGTAAAAGGATTTGATAATGAAATGAATATTCAGAAAAAAAGAGCTAAATCATCTGGCAAATTCAAAGATACCGACAGGGAAATCCAGTGGCAGATTATTTCAAAGGAGAACGATTCTGAATTTATCGGATATGATAATTATACATCTAGTTCGCGCATTCGACGCTGGGCAAGATCTGGTGAAAATGTTATGCTGGTTCTGAACACAACTCCATTTTATGGTGAATCTGGTGGCCAGGTTGGTGACACCGGTACAATTGCAGATAAGAATATTGATCTGATAGTTACAGATGTGATCAAGCTGGGAGACAGGATTGTCCATATTTGTGAAGGCAGTTTTGATGAAAACAATGTTTCAGGAAAGGTCGAATGCAGGGTCGCTGGTAAACGAAGAGAAAAAATTAAAAGGAATCATACTGCAACCCACATGATGCAGGCTGCATTAAAGCAGGTATTAGGTGACCATGTGCACCAGGCAGGTTCGCTGGTTCACCCGGATTATTTACGATTTGACCTCACTCATTTTGAGAAAATAACAGAGGATGATCTAAAAAGAATCGAAACCATTGTAAATCGAGAAATTATTGCAAATACTTTACTTGAAGTAAGCCAGGAACCCTATGAAAAAGCACGAAAGAAGGGTGCAGAAGCATTATTTGGTGAAAAATATGGGGATATCGTCAGGGTCTTACGAATTGGTGATTTTTCAATAGAATTATGCGGAGGTACGCATGTTGATAGAACCGGTGATATTGGTTTTTTCAAAATTATAGAAGAATCATCGCTGGCGGCAGGAGTGAGGCGCCTGGTAGCAATTACCGGTATGGAATCTGTAGATCATATACAGAGGCAGGATAAAATAATACATAGTATCCAGGCTCAATTACGAACAGCCATGGGTGATTTGACAACCCGCGTAGAGCAATTGTTGGAACGGAACCGCCAACTGGAAAAATCCCTTAAGAGTAGTGAAAGAAGCTCACGTACTGATTTATCAGAACTAATTAAGAGAGGTACAAATAAAGGTGGTTTCAAAGTTGTGGTTGAATTAGTTGAAGTGAGTTCAATGGATGAATTGAAATCACTTGCTGATCAATTGAGGGATAAATTGCGTTCGGGTGTTGGGGTATTAGGAACGAATAGTATAGAGGAAAAACCCGCTGCGGTTGTAGTAGTAACAGAAGATCTTGTTAAAAGGGGACTTTCTTCTGCGGAATTTGCAAAAGAATTTGGTAAGTCTAAGTTAATGAAAGGTGGTGGCGGAGGTAAAAGCCATCTTGCAACCTATGGAGGAAAAGCTGGATTAGTGTTTGAGAATTCAATAAGCATTACACAGGAAAAGATAAATTGGTATCTTGAAAATTTAGACGATGAGAAAAAATGAAATTTAAACAGAGCGGTGATACATTCTTTCTGTACATTGAAAAAAATGAACCGGTTTACAACTCCATTATTCGATTTTGTAAAGATCACCAAATAAAAAACGGTAAGATCACAGGTATAGGAGCTGTTAAG
>JAZGBQ010000067.1:0-2923 GCA_036476435.1 Fidelibacterota bacterium | reverse complement strand
GAATGCAGATTATATCGTACTTCAAGTTCCTGGTCTTCTCCCAGATCAACTCCCGTGATACATTCCAGTGAATCAAATTTTAAATCCTGTTCATATTGCAGGAACTGCGCGACGTCCAACCAATTCTTTGGATCAAGACCAATAAATTGTTCCTGACTTTCTTCTTGATCTAGTACAACGCCTGGAAACTGTTGTGCAATTCGATCATTGATTTGCTGGTAATCCATTATTAGGATTTCCTGGTAAGTGGTCTTTCAGTTTGAATTTTCTCTTGCAGCTTAAGCAGTCCATCCAATAGTGATTCTGGACGCGGAGGACATCCCGGTACATACACATCAACCGGCACAACGAGATCAACACCTTTCAGGACATGATAACCATATTGCCAGTAAGGACCTCCACTAGTGGCACAGCTACCCATTGCAATAACATACTTTGGATCAGCCATTTGTTCATATAAACGCTTGACCCTGAGTGCCATCTTCAGTGAAACAGTCCCGGCAACGATCATCACGTCTGCCTGCCGCGGAGACGATCTAGGCATCATGCCGATCCGTTCCAGGTCATGACGACTGGCAGCTGTTGCCATCATTTCAATTGCGCAGCAAGCTAACCCAAACTGGAAATACCATGGCGAAGTCGAACGTGCCCAACTTAATAATTTATCCAGTCGAGCGACGATAATATTGTCTTGGAATTTTTTCTCTAATACGCCCATTATATAGTAGAATCTGTCCCTCGTGCCTTGATTTTCGAATATCGTCCGTGACCATATTTCACCTGGTATTTTACCCAGTCAAGATCACCTTTGCGCCAGACATAAATCAATCCGACAATAAGAATGAGCAAGAATATCGCCATTTCAACAAATGCAAATAATCCCAATTCCTTAAATACCACTGCCCACGGGAAAAGGAAAACAACTTCCACTTCGAAAATCAGGAATACAAGCGCAATAACGTAGAAACGGATGTTGAATTGGACCCACGCAGAACCTTCTGGAACTTCACCACATTCATAGGTGGACATTTTTTCTTTAGAGGGACGGGATGGGGCAATCAGTTTCTGCAAAAAGAGTGCAAAAGCGATGAGGATGGCTCCTACCAGAACGAATATGAATATGGTTCCGTAATCTCTATACATCGTGAGTCAACGATTGAGAGTGCCAAATTTAGACAGTCCGATTTTCAGCAGTCAAGCTAAACTTCTCCAAACCCATGAAAGCTGTTGTTGGCTAATCGAAATCCGGTTTAATTTTGTGCTACAATGTCTTTCATCAATTCCTTTCTAGCAAGCATCCTTATGTATTTTCCTAAGTGGTTTGTTCGCCCGTTTGCCGCTCCTTATGTCGCCGGGGAAACACTTAAATCTGCTCTAGATACGGTTCGAGAACTTAATCAAGACGGATTTTGTGCTACGCTGGATATATTAGGCGAGCATGTTCAGTCTGAGGCGGAATCATTTAAAATCCGGGATGCTTATATTAATCTGTTCCAAAGCATCAAAAAGGCTGGATTAGATTCAAATGTATCCCTAAAGCCAACCCATCTGGGTCTTGGAATCAATTATAACTTAGCCTTAAAAAATCTTCTTGCAATCCTAAACACAGCGAAAGAAACCGACAATTTTATGCGCATCGATATGGAAAATTCAGATTACACTGATGCAACAATCAATGCGTATCAAGAATGTTACACTGAATACAATCAGGTCGGACCAGTATTTCAGGCTTATATGAAACGCACTGGTGACGATATCAGCGAATTGAACACAGCAGAAGACTTCAACTGCCGGATTTGCAAAGGCATATATCGCGAATCCCCCAATATCGCATTTCAGGATCGTGAGGCGATCCGCACCAACTTTATCAAGGCAACTCAAGCATTATTGACCGGACCTGGATATGTTGGAATTGCCACCCATGATATCACTCTCATTGACACTCTCGAAACGTGGATAAGAGAAAACGATATACCGAAAACCCGTTTTGAGTTTCAAGTTTTGTACGGTGTTCCCATGGGTGATCGTCTTAAAAAACTCCTTGAAGTGGGATATAAGGTGCGCGTATATGTTCCCTGCGGTGAAGCCTGGTTCGACTATGCGATCCGCCGGTTAAAAGAAAATCCAAATATACTTTGGTATATTCTTGGAAATATCTTCAAGCGCTGATAACTGTTATGAACGAACCTGAAACAATCAACAGCATTTTAAAATTTCATACTATCGCAGTTGTTGGTTTATCTCCGAAACCCGAGAGACCAAGCCATGACGTAGCCCGGTATTTGCAGACTGTGGGATACAAAATCATTCCCGTAAATCCTGGACATAACGAGATCCTGGGCGAGACTTGTTATCCATCTTTAGATAAAATTCCCGAGGACGTAGGCACAGTGGTAGTATTCCGCGGGCAGGAATTCGTCATGCCAGTAGTTGAAATGGCAATCGCGATTAAAGCAAAATCACTATGGCTTCAAGACGGAGTTTATCATCCTGAAGCGGCACGCATAGCGGAAGCAGCCGGTTTATTGGTAGTGATGGATGATTGCATTAAAAGACGACATCAATTCAGACCATCTCATCGGAAACGATTTTAGGACAGCAGCGCTACTGGAACCTGTAATTACATTTCGTAATTACGTTGTCCCCAACCCATTTTTGTTCGCAGTGTTTGGTAGTAATTTGAATCGGAAAAAGTAATAAAAGCAGTGGTATACTCAGTTTTTTTTATTTCTATCTTCGTATTATTCAGAACAGTATCAACAATCTGACCATCAACGGTCAATCCAATTTCATCTGTTTGTTCCGGGGGAAAGCGTACTTCCAGGATTTGTGTATCGGGCACGACCAGGGGACGTGATGTCAATGAATGCGGACAGATCGGTGTGATAATAAGCGAATTTACATTTGGAACTACAATCGGTCC
>JAZGBQ010000066.1:0-19617 GCA_036476435.1 Fidelibacterota bacterium | reverse complement strand
ATGGGTCAACACAAAAATGCCAACACCCGGCGAATGTGCACAATTTAATATTTTAAAAGCGCTTGAAGTCAATGGTGTTGCCCGCAAACAAGAATTGTTTTACATGTTTCAAACCATGCAAAAGTCAGACCTAGACCAGGCTTTTAATGATCTCATCGATCTTGGTGAAATACAACCGATAGAAATAATTGGATTAAACAGTTCAAAATATTTTATCCTAAAGAAAAATATTGAATTGACTAACCAGCTGGTACTTTCTAATAATAATAAGGTAGTTATCCTTTCACCTTTTGACAATTTTATCATAGACCGTATTCGAATGAAAAAGTTATATGACTTTGAATACGCATTGGAATGCTATCTTCCAGTTACAAAACGTATATATGGTTATTTCGTCATGCCGCTGTTATGGAATGGAAAATTAATTGGTCGACTTGACCCTAAAGCGGACCGCACAAACAAGGTATTAGAGATCCATCGAATTATTTTTGAGGAAAATTTTAATGATTTCAATAAAATTCAAGGTCCGTTGCTGGAAGCGTTAAACCATTTTGCTCTATTTAACGGATGCGATCACATTCACATAAAAGAGATCATCCCAAAGAATCAACATAAATTGTTAAAAGCAAAAATTGATGTAACTAGTTAACCGCTGGGATAATCAATTAGCGTTCAAAACGATGATCCAATTCATCCAGCGAGAGTTGAACAATGATCGGACGACCATGGGGACAATAATAGGGATGCTTGGTTCCAAAAAGACGGTTCACCAGTTCATTCATCTCATCTTTTGTCAACTCATCTCCCGCCTTTATTGCAGCATGGCAGGCAAAGGACGCGGCCAGGTTTTCTTGAAATGAGCTGTATTTTTTTTGATGCGATATATAATGATCTATGATATTTGTCAGCACTAGCTTTTCATTTCCCCAGGTCATTGCAGACGGTATGGCATCTATAAACAACTGGTTTTTTCCATCTTTTCGAATCCTGAAACCAATTTTCTCAAGATAAGGAAATAAATCCAATAGAACAGCAAAGTCATCCGGGGAAAATTCCACCGTTTCAGGGAAAAGAAGTGTTTGAGAAGGCATTGGGTGACTGTCGAACGCATCCATGGCTTCCTCGAAAAGTATACGTTCATGGGCTACATGTTGGTCAACAATAATCAAACCGCTTTCAATCTCCGTAAGAATATATTTTGAATGCACCTGCCAGATCCTCTGGGAATCAAGACCTTTACTCTGAACATCTTGATTTGAAGCCAGTTGTGAAGCATAATTTTTTGCTGTTTCAACATTCACCCTGGTTCTTGGACCTCTTTTATCAATTTTGGAGTCCGTAGATAATCCTTGATTACTGCCAGGAGATGTTGATCCTGAATAAAATGGAATTTGTGTTTCTCTTCCGGGTTGTATGGTATCTGACCTTTGTTCAAAATCAGGGACTACCTTCAAAATATCAACTAGCGCATCCTCTATTCCGGATTTCAATACATGATAAATCCTCCATTCACCCTTAAACCGCACTTCTGTTTTCATTGGATGAACATTTACATCCACCTGATCCGGAGGTATCTCCAGATTTAACACAAAGAATGGATATTCACCTCTTTTCACCAGCGATCGGAACCCACTGTAAACGGCTGAATTCAATAAGCGGTCTTTGATTAGCCGTCCATTAAGAAACAGGTACTGCTCTCCAGGTCTGGATCGCACAAGATTCAAATTACCAACATAGCCTGAAATGAAATAATCACCCTTTGAAATGTCGACATTCAAAAGGTTACCTTTATAGGTCGGATCATAGACTGCCGATACCCTTTCTGGCAACGGTTCTTCCTGTAAATTGAAAATTTCTTTTCCATCGGAGATTAACGTAAAATTTTTTGTGGGATGGGCTAAGGCAAATCCACGCATAATTTGCATGACATGCCGGGTTTCAACTCTTGTGGATTTTAAAAATTTTCTCCTTACAGGTGTGTTATAAAAAAGATTTCGAATCGTTACTGTTGTTCCTTTGACATCAGGTGCAGGGGAAAGTTCGGAAAGCTGTCCGGCTGCTACACTCAATTTTGCACCATTTCCTGCTCCTGTGGATGATTCCATTTCAACTTCCGAAACTGATGCAATGCTTGCCAGCGCTTCTCCTCGAAAACCAAGTGTCTTGATCTTAGAAAGATCATTAAACGTTGAAATTTTGCTGGTGCTGAATCGTTCAAATGCAGCGGGTAATTCATCTGCAGGTATGCCGGTGCCATTATCCGCTACCTGAATGAGCAACTGACCACCTTGTTCAATGACCACCTGGATACTGGTTGCAGTGGCGTCGAGGCTGTTTTCAACCAGTTCTTTCACAGCAGAGGCTGGCCGTTCAATAACTTCCCCGGCGGAAATTTTATTTCTCAGTTCAGATGATAGGGATCGTATCATCTATATATTCTTGTGTATAATGTCGTTGGTCATTCTAAAAATAGTCTTATGCAATGGTTGCGCCCTTTTAAGAATATCATCTATTTGCTTTCGAACTTTTTCAGCAAATTCCATATCCACAGCTGAGATTTCTGATAAATTAATCAGGACGTTCAAGCAGGCGCCTCTTAAACCAGCATAAGCAACTTCTCCTGCTACGCCGGCATCACTTACAGAATTGAGGTTTCCGTTTTCAACTAGATAGCGTGCCTGCTCCATGACTTTTAGGGAAAGCGATGCAACCTCCAAAGGCACATTAATGGCATATTTATTTGCTTTCAAAATTGATTCTGATTTTATCTTTTTTTCTTTCTTGGTTGCAGACGGCAATCGATTCACTTCTATGACTTTATTAAAAGCAGCCGTATCCTCGTCTACAAGGAGAATTAATCGATCTTTTAATTCCTGCGCTATCATCCCTTGTAAAGCCATTTCTGATTTTTTATCAGATTTCCCTTTCTTTTCATGTGTTAACGCAGCCACCATCGATGATAATGCAGCTCCGAGACCGGATGCTAGAGCCGAAACACTTCCTCCGCCGGGGGCAGGACTATTGGTCGAAAGCTCATTAATAAACTCTTCCATTTTCATACCGGTTAGGTTTCCTCCAGGCATGCGCACAGCATAATCAATTATTTTTTCAACTGGATTGAAAGGTGTCACATCATTGAGCCCAAGGGATTGAATAGCGCACTCGACGAGTTCTTTCTCAGGTACTCCTGCAGTTTTGCCCTGTTTTTCCAAATAATGTTTTCCAGTCACCACCAGAGCCTCAAGAGGAATTAATCCAACAAGTTCACTACCGGTAACACGTACACCTCTTTCAAGAGCCAAACTTCGGGTGCTATCAAATACATCATGAATGGAAGAATGTTTATAATTAGTAAAATTAATGGAAATCTGCGCACGATTATACGAATCCAGATACCATCCGATTGCCTTGATATCCTTATACAATCCAGGCTTTTTCACTGCTTTCCCGACCAGGTCATCGAGGTCATACTTATATTCGTCGAATAGTTTTAATAAATCCGTATCATGATCATTTTTACTGTGTATTATGAGTTTTTTTACGGATTTGAATCTTTTGTCACACTGACTACAGGTATACAAATTCTTCTGGTATCGGATGATCTCTCCATCGAGTAGATTGGATGAATCAGAAGATGGCAATCTTAAAGATCGTCCCTTTTCTCGTAGTTCAAAAGCAATATCCGTTGCGATACGTTTATCCTTAGTATTTAAATTAATATTGTAGGCGATAAGAAAATCTCTAGCTCCCATTACCGTTGCTCCAGCCTGGGGATGAAATCGAGCAGGTCCGTAATCAGGTTTCCAATTAGGATCATTTAATTTTTCAGAAAGTCCCTCATATTCTCCTTCTCTGATCTTCGCCAGGTTTTTTCTTTCCGGTGATTTTGCAGAATATTCATAAAGGAATACAGGGATCTCCAATTCTTTCCCAACCCGATCAGCAACGCGTTCTGAAAGTGAAATGCAGTCTTCTATGTCAACACCGCTTACCGGTATAAAAGGACAAACATCGGTTGCTCCCATCCTGGGATGCGTCCCGTTGTGTTTTCGCATATCGATAACCTGAGCGGCAGTCTTGATCCCCTGAAAAGCCCCTTCTTCAACGGCTTCAATAGAACCTACGAATGTAACAACCGTTCTATTTGTATCTTTTCCCGGATCAACATCCAGCACAGTAGCACCATCGACCTCACCGATACTCTGTGTAATGCGGTCAATGACAGTTTGATCATTGCCCTCGCTAAAATTTGGTACGCACTCAACCAGTGTGTTCATATTCTCACCAGATTATCCTAATTTATTGCAATATTTTTTAAATAAATGATGAACCATATGACTGCGATCAGCATAACAATGAGCCATATAGCCGAACGCTTTGGTTTTCTAGGGGGAATGATCCTTCGAAAATATGATTCTTTTCTCATCCAAAGATGCCAAGAGTGAATAAGTTCGCGAAAAACTGTATAAGCGGTGATATGATCATTCCAATAACGCTAAAACCAGTAATGACTCCCAGCAATATAACACCCAATAGAATTCTGGGACCATAGAACTCAAGTAGTGCCAGTTGGCGCTGGTATCCAGGCGGTAATAGTCCTGCTAATATTCTGGACCCATCCAAGGGAGGAATTGGCAGGAAATTAAAAATCCCAAGGGCTAGGTTTATTTGTAAACTCATTACTAAAACCACAGTTAACGTTGATCCCCCGGAGATCAAACCGGCCGTAAATAGAAAGCGCAGTAATAAACCGCTAATTAAGGCTAGAATAAAATTTGAAACAGGACCTGCCAGAGCGATCCACATCATATCACGAATTGGATTTTGCAGGTAACGCGGGTCTACAGGAACCGGTTTTGCCCATCCAAATCCCATTAAATAGATTGCAATTGAACCAAAAACATCCAGATGGGCTATGGGATTTAAAGTTAACCGTCCTGCCGACTGAGCGGTGGGATCACCAAATTTGAATGCTACCCAGCCGTGTGCAAACTCGTGAAAAGATAAAGCAAACACGATCACTGGGATCAATATTACCTGAACTGCAGGATCTAAACTAATTATGCCCATATTACCACCTAGGATGAAATGTTCTATGTACTTCTTTCAAGTATTCCCGATCAAGGTGAGTGTAGATCTGAGTTGTAGAAATGTCGGCATGTCCCAACATCTCCTGCACAGCCCTCAGATCCGCGCCACCTTCAAGGAGATGTGTGGCAAAAGAGTGTCTGAATGTATGTGGACTTACGGGCGCTGTGATTCCGGCAATCCTTGCCCATTTTTTTATGATCAGCCATACGGCCATCCTGGTCAATACCCTGCCATTGCGACTGAGAAAGATCTCGCCATTATTAAGTTTTTTTCGCGCTAATCCCGGTCGAATGGAATTCAAATACTCGTTCAAATGCTCCAGCGCATATGGTCCGATCGGGATCATGCGTTCTTTCTTTCCTTTCCCGGTTACGCGGATCATTTCCGAATCCAGGAGTAGATCGGTCAATTTTAATTCACATAATTCAGTGACGCGCAATCCCCCAGAATAAAGTACCTCTAGGATCGCCCGGTCACGTTTTCCAAGGTCATTTGCCGTTGACACAGCAGCTAGAATTTTTTCAACATCGTTGATCGATAATACTTTTGGAAGTTTCCTTGGGAGTTTTGGAACATCGATTGCAATAGTGGGATTTACGTTAGTGAAACGCTCCCCCGTTAGAAATGTATGGTATCCACGAATGGCAGAAAACGTCCTGGCAACACTTGATGGTGCAAGATGCAAACCATTAAGCTGTTTGATAAATTTCTGAACGTGCAGTGGTCGAATTTGGTCCAAGCTACCAACACGGAGCACTGAATTTAGAAATTCAACATAGCGTTCAATATCCCTTTTATACGCGTCAATGGAATTTCCTGAAAGATTTCTCTCTAACCGGAGGAAATTCAAATAATTCTTTACGTGCGACTGATTAAGCACTCATCAAAACCTATACATAACATTTGTTGAAATATAAATATAAACATGATTTTTTCAATTTGATTCTATTTGTCAGGATTCTATTTCCGCCAATGGATGGCGCTGGAAAATTCGCGCAGAAGCTTTTCATCACCTTTTTCTTCAATGATGGTTCCGGTGACGATAAAGCTGGCTCCGGCTGCTACTTTTTTCGCTGCCATTTCCGGTTCTCGTAGTCCCCCGCCAACAATTACAGGAATATGAACGTGGCTGCAGACCTGTTCAACATTGTCATCCGATACGGGAATCGTGGCACCACTGCCGGCTTCAAGATAGACCATCTGCATACCGAGATATTGTGCAGCCAAGGCATGTGCAACGGTAATATCAGGTCGGCTCATTGGTATTGGACGGGTACCGCTCATAAATTCTACAGTTGATTGCGCATTTCCATCAAGTAACAAATACCCGGTAGCTATTGTTTCAATTCCGAGATCCTTAATTATTGGTGCAGCAATTACTTGTTCACCTATCAAATAATGCGGATTCCTTCCGGATAAAACAGACATGAATAATATTGCATCATAATGTCCATTTAATTGTGCAACTCCGCCAGGAAAAAAAATCACAGGTATTTTAGCATATTTTTTGATCAAAACTGTTCGCTCATGGTTTTTTCCATCCATCATAAGGCTTCCACCAACCAGAATTGCGTCTACATCCGATTCATTTATCGCCGCAACCCGTTCTTCTAATATTTGATCATTCATTCCATCGGGATCGATCAAAACCAGATACCCAGCGCCTCTACGCTGGTGCACATCCTCCAAATATGTAAGTATTTTTCCTGTTCTGTTCATACGCTATTCAAGAAAGTCTGCATAAAGCTTAGGAGACAGTAGCAATTCTTTCTCCGATGGACCACTCAATTCAATTTTGATCATCCACCCATCGCCATATGGATCATTATTCACAAGTTCAGGTGAATCATCAAGACTATTGTTAATAGCGGTTACAATACCTGAAACAGGGGCATTTAAATCAGCCACTGTTTTGACCGCTTCTATCGTGCCGAAAGGTTGATCTTTAATTAACTCCTGGCCGATGCTGGGGAATTCAATATATATTATATCTCCAAGCTCGCTTTGGGCGAAATCGGTGATACCTATTATGACTGTGGAACCGTTGAATTTTGTCCACTCATGATCATTTGTGTAAAATAAGTCTTTCGGAATTTTCACGTACAAACCTTAATAAATTGTTTCTAGTGGAACTGGAATTTATCAAGAAAACTTGTATCAAACTCGCCTGATCTGAAACCTTCGTCCCGGAGTATGGCCTGATGAAATGGTATCGTTGTTTTTGGCCCTTCAATGACACATTCTCCCAAAGCCCTTTGCATTCTTATAATCGCACGGTCTCGTGTACTGGCGTGTACAATGAGTTTACCGATAAGTGAATCATAATATGTGGGGATTTGGTATCCCGCATAGGCATGTGTATCAATCCGAACTCCTTTACCACCAGGCATATGGAAACTTGAAATCTTTGCCGGTGAGGGTGTAAAGTTATTGTACGGATCTTCAGCATTTATCCGGCATTCTATGGAATGTCCGCGAAGTTTAATATTTTCAAGATATGCAGGGTATTTTTCTCCAAAATGCATACGAATTTGTTGTTTAATTAAATCAACCCCGGTCACCATCTCTGTTACCGGGTGCTCGACCTGTATTCTTGTATTCATCTCCATGAAATAATAATTCCGTTCACGATCCAGCAAAAACTCCACCGTGCCTACTCCAACATAACCTACTGCTTTGGCCGCATCTACTGCTTTCTCTCCTATTTCATTTCGGAACAGATCGTTTACTATAGCTGATGGGGATTCTTCCAGTAACTTCTGATGTCTGCGCTGAATTGAACATTCTCTTTCACCTAAATGAACAACATTCCCAAATTTATCAGCCAGGATTTGTATCTCTATATGACGCGGACGATCAAGAAATTTTTCTATATAAATATCATCATTTCCAAAGGCTGTTTTTGCCTCTTTGCCTGCCATCTTGTATGCTTGGTCGATCTCATCTTCCTCCCTAACAAGCCGCATACCTCTCCCACCGCCACCCGCTGATGCCTTGAAAATAATCGGAAGGCCGATATCCATCGCAGCATCTCTTGCTTCCTCAGCAGACTCTAGTATTTGATCATTTCCCGGAATTACGGGGATCCCAGCTGTTTTCAACGTCAATTTTGCATGAGCTTTATTACCCATAGTTTCAATTATCTCAGCCGAAGGACCAATGAACGTGAAATTATTTTCCTCACATACTTTGGAAAAATTTGCATTTTCAGCAAGGAAACCGTATCCAGGGTGTATTGCTTCTGCGTTTGTAATTTCACCAGCAGCAATAATTCGTGGAATATTGAGATAGCTTTCATTACTGGGGCCAGGACCTATACGGACAGCCTCGTCAGCAAACCGGACATGAAGGGAATATTCATCAGCTGTAGAATAAACAGCAACTGTCTTTATACCTAATTCATGACAGGCGCGAATTATGCGGAGTGCGATCTCTCCACGATTAGCAATTAAAATCTTTTTAAACATTATATGTGTGGTGATTATACCAGTACAAAGAGTGGTTGATTATATTCCACCGGATCACCATCCTTAACAAGGATTTTCTTAATTATCCCACCACTTTCCGCTTCAATCTCATTCATTATTTTCATTGCTTCTATAATGCAGAGAGTATCCCCTTTTGATACAGAATCCCCTTCTTTTACAAAGGGTTTTGCATCCGGAGCCGGGGCTGAATAAAACGATCCGGGCATGGGTGATAACACTGTTTCGCCATTGGATTCTTTTAATGAGGCGACCTCAGGTTGATGTGATCGTTGATCTGCTTCGGATTGGTCAGTATTACCAATAATATTAGTATCATTAGATTTTTGAGTACCTGTGATGACGTTTGGTTTTTTCGCTACCCGAATCCGCCGACCCCAGAAAGTTATTTCAATTTCATTGACGTCACTGTTTTCAAGTATATAAATGATTTCTTTTAATCTATTCTGCCACATAGTAGAATCCCCGATTTACTACAGTCCGTTAATCATTTTTAACCCGTTCAATATATTCACCTGTTCGCGTATCGACCTTCAACCTGTCTCCAATTTCGATGAAAAGTGGAACATTTAAAGAATGTCCGGTTTCCAGTGTAGCAGGTTTTGTTGCACCGGTGGCCGTATTCCCACGAAAACCAGGTTCGGTTTTGGTAACATTTAAATTAACATGAGCAGGAAGCCGTAAGTCCAGTATCTCATCACCATCAAAAAGTAATTCCACCAACAAACCTGAATACAAAAATGATCTTCTGCTCGCGATGATTGCTTTATCCACCATCAACTGTTCAAAGGTTTCATTTTCCATAAAAACACAAGTGTCATTCTCATCATAAAGATATTGCACAGATTTCACCTCAATACGAACGAGTTCAATTTTTGCACCAGCGTTAAACGTTTCATCAATTATTTTACCTGATTGAATGTCTTTGAGTTTGGTTCGGACAAAGGCTCCCCCTTTCCCGGGTTTTACATGTTGAAACCACACGACCTTCATTCTTTTACGGCGGTGCCGGATCACAGCATTATTTCGTATGTCAGCAGTACTTGCCATTATTACTCACGAGTTATAAACAGATTAATTTAAGGAAGGTCTGTATTAGTTCAAATTTTTGAATCAGATTCAACAGATTCACCAGTCCTAATTGGTTTATATTGACCAATAAAATCCAATATCAATTTAAGGTCCTTTGCGCAAATTGACTTCGAAACTTTTGCTTTTGCAAATTTAATCAAATCCGCCTTTACCAAAAATGTGTGAATGTTATGATAATCACTTTCAGAGCAACGAATGGTCATTTTATTATCTCCAATCTCATCCGTTGTCATCTCAAGCGCTCTCAGATACCATTGATTCTCTATAAATTCACGTAATATATAAGAAAGGTGGACATAAAATTGTCTACCTGTTGTATTCGAATCAGCCTTCAACCGATTTAATTTTTTTATTGCCACATCATACCCGGAAAGATAGGGCTGCATTGGATTAATTTGAACCTGATCTGTCTTTGTTCTTTTTCTAAGCAGTAATACAAACGCAATGATCAACATTATCAACAGAATCCACAAAAAGACACTTACAAGAGAAACTGGAATTCTTAAAGGAATTGGATCTTTTAGTGGTTTCAGGTCTCGGTTCTCTGATCCTGCGACAGTTGAAAGTACGGTAATTTCGATTAAATCGGTTTTTAAGTCATAGATAAGCATACTATCAGGATTTAATATCGACACGCTGTACTCGGGTATGTAGAATGTTCCGGTATCCCAAAATACAAGGGTAAAATCCATCACTGAAAAGTTCTGCTTTTTACTGAGGAAGGCTTTTGCCCTGATCTCCATGGATTCCGTGGATGCCAGATCAGGAAAAACAGCAATACGATCTTCCAATCCGTGAGCCGAAACTGTAAAATGAAGTGTATCGCCAATGGTCACTTTAGTCGTATCAACCTCAAATTCAAGTGCACTATATTTGAGATTTTCGGTTCCTTGACAGGCAATTGTCAGAAATAGCACATTAGCAATAAGACTGGCGGTAATTAATACGGGCGAGACATTTTTTTTTATCATGAACTAGCGTCGGCTTTCACGTTTTCTGAAAAATGCCATCAGCGGCTCGACGTAATCTTCATTTGTTAAGATGGAAACCAGATCGAATTTTATACGATCACTTTCTGATCTTAATATGTCAATATGGTTTTGAACAATCTGTTTTGATTCAGCACGTTCCCTCCGTGGATGAAGATCTATCCAGAGGTCATGTCCAGTTTCCGGATCGTGGACTTTAACATGCCCCAGATTGGGTATATCCAACTCGGCTGGATCCATGATATGAATTCCAATAATATCATGTTTTTGATTCGCCATATTGAGGATTTTCCAGTAATTAATATCCAAAAAATCAGAAATTAGAAATACAACACTCCTGCGCTTGGTTACTTTAAGAAGGAAATCCAGCGCATTCGCAATTGAGGTCTTAGAATGCTGTGGCTTATGATACAATATTTCGCGAATGACCCGTAAAACATGAAATCGGCCCTTTTTTGGAGGTATATACCATTCAACCTGATCGCTGAATAAAATTACCCCCACTTTATCCTGGTTTTTTATTGCTGAAAAACCAAGGACAGCGGCGATTTCCGTACCGATTTCAGTTTTCAACCGGTTCCCGGATCCAAATTGGCCCGATCCGCTGACATCCACCATCAGAATTACAGTGAGTTCGCGTTCTTCCTCAAAAACTTTTACGAACGGTGTTCCGGATCGTGCAGTAACATTCCAATCTATCAAACGTATATCGTCACCGAACTGGTATTCCCGTACTTCCGAAAAAATCATTCCACGACCTTTAAAAACTGAGTGATATTCTCCCCCGAACAATTCGTTCACAAGTCCGCGCGTACGAATCTCTATGTTTCGAACTTTTTTAATTATCTCTCTAGGGATCACCGAGGGCGGACCTGATTAGGGGACTTCAATGGTCTCGAACAACCTTTGAATAATATCTTCAGGTGTTAATTCCTCAGCTTCTGCTTCATAAGAAAGAATAATTCGATGTCGTAAAACATCAAAGCCCATATACCTGATATCTTCAGGTGTGATATAACCGCGGTGCTCAAGAAATGCGCGTGCTTTAGCAACCAGGATCAAATTAATGGAAGCACGCGGTGACGCACCATACTCGATGAGTCCGCGGAGATCATCTAAATTATATTTCTGAGGATCCCTGGTTGCAAAAATGAGGTTTAGAACATAATCAGCGACTTTCTCATCAACATAAATATCGTTGATCACTTTTTGAGCTTGAAGGATTTTCATAGGTTCAACAACCGCTTTTATGATCTTCGAATCAACAGTTTTAGCTTCTCTTTTTAGAATTTCTTTTTCCTCGTTCAACTTTGGATAATCCACTTTCAACTTCAACATGAAACGATCGATCTGAGCCTCCGGTAATGGATAAGTACCTTCCTGCTCAATCGGATTTTGTGTTGCCATAACAAGGAAGGGCGGGTCGAGCTTAAAGGTATCCTCTCCAATGGTGATCTGGCGTTCCTGCATAGCCTCAAGTAGGGCGCTTTGCACTTTAGCCGGTGCCCGGTTTATCTCATCCGCAAGTATGATATTGGCAAAAATCGGACCCTTACGAGTTTCAAATTCAGTCTTTTTCTGATTATAGATCAAAGTACCTATTAAATCTGCTGGTAACATGTCCGGAGTAAATTGAATTCTCTGGAATTTAGTATTTATCAACTGTGCCAGTGTTTTAACTATCAGCGTTTTCGCCAATCCCGGAACACCTTCCAATAAAATGTGACCATTAGCCAGCATGCTGATAAAAATTTTATTAATTAATTCGTCCTGACCAACGATCACCTGCTGCAAAGCGCGTTTCAAATCATCAATAAACAGTGATTCTTTAGCAATTTTATCGTTTACTTCGGAAAGATTAAAATCGGTCATAATTACCTTCAATAATTGGATTATTTATTTATCTAATTCTCTATTCGCTTCTTTTAGTTTCACAACATCATCAACATCCTGCCCCAGGTATTCCAATTCGAATTCGACTGATGTCCGCAATTCATGATCAGGATACATTTCCAAAAATAAAGAATATTCCTCCTCAGCCAATGTTAGATCTTTAGTAACATTAGCATAAATATAAGCAGCCATAAATTGTGCGTGCGGACCATGTGGGGTATCTTCATACGCGGAAGACACTTCTTTAAATATTTCAATAGCTTTTTGCGGTTCGCTTAAAAACTTCAGGTGAATATCAGCGATCACATAATGGGCTTTTGGGACCAACTCATCATCAGAAAATTTTGACATGATCAATTCAAGGACCTTAAGAGCTTTATAAGGTTCGTTGTTATCCCTGTATAGCTTACTTTTATTATATAACCAATCCGGGAACTGCTTAATATCTTCCTCGGCAACCATTGCTTCAGAGGTTTCGGGGAATCGTTCAACGATCTCATTCAACAGGTTAAATCCTTTTTCGTATTCCCGGAGATTATCAAGATTAATATTTACCATTCGAAAATATGCATCAATAGCATATGAACTATTGGCATGGTCATTGATTAACTGTCCATACCGTAACAGGGCTTTTTCATATTTGCCCTGTGATGTCAATAATTGAGCATCCTGCAATAATTCCTCAGGAGAGGAACTACACTCCCACATTACAATAATTGAAATTACCATTATTATGAATTTTGAATTCATTTGATGCTATTCTCCATAATCTTGGTTCGAAATTTAGGCGGTTAGATCACGGCTATTCAAGTTTTTGTAAAGTTGTACATGGGGCTGTCAATCAGGTTCCGTCCTAAAAGATATAATGAATACCTAATTGTGTTTTTCTTTCACCCCGCAAATCTTTATTAATATTTCCTCCAACTGGAATTGCATAATCCAATCGCACAGGTCCCAAAGCTGTTCTAAGAGTAATTCCTATGCCAACATCCCATTTGATGCTATTCATATTCAATTCGTTAAAATTATCAGTTAAAGATCCGCCATCCACAAATATCTCTCCGCCGAAATTCCAGATTAATGGAAACCGCAATTCGCTATTGATCAACAATCTAATCTCATCACCGATAGGTTCATCATCCTCTGTTGGATTGGGAAATCGACCATAATCCCATCCTCGCAAACTTGTACTCCCACCGAGGTAGAACAAATCCCTGTTTACATCAGTATATTTTTTGTCCCAGCCTTTTATTCCACCTGCTTTTAGTCGTCCGGCCAGCACAAAATTCCCAATTGATTTATACCTCCTGATACCAATGTCCAGTTTATAATAATGACGCTCGCCTCCCAGAATACCGCCGGTTCCTTTGGCTAAAAGTGAATAGATCACCCCTTCTGTAGGATATAAGGGATGATCGCTATGATCCAGAAAAAGGTTAACATTAAAAGAACGTTGTTCGATCTTACTTTTTAATGATTCAGAGGCATCCTCCAGACCAGAAAATTTTTCCCATCTGAAACTTAGTTGAATGAATGATCTTTCTGAGAATTTAAACGTGTTGGCAAATCTTATGCCGCGTCTCTCAACCAAAGGATTCTTCGGCTGAAGGTAATCTTTTAAATATTCATAGTACAACCCTAATTCTGTCGGAATTCTGAAGCCGAACAGCCATTGATTCGAAAGATTCACTTCAGATCGAATTTTCGGAGGAATTTCTCTTAACCTCAGCAGGCCTACTTCACTACTTAATTTGACTGCAAAACTTGTACTGGTATTAAAAATTCGACGGCTCCGCCATTCAATATCTGCTCCGGCTCCAGGCACTGGTGGTCCACCGAGGTAACCAATAGGATAGAAACCTCCTTCCGATACCCATTCATAGGGTTTAAAATGACGTAACTCAATCAATATGTTGACAAGAGAATCCGTTCCTTGAGGAACCAAAGGAATAAAAAAGGCTCCTGAGAACAACCCTGTTCGCAATAACCGCTGCTGCGATAAATCCATTGCTGATTTTCTATAAACATCGCCAGTCTTAAATGCCAATTCCCTGGTAATGAATTCGGGATTTAATCCTTCTAGCCCTTTCCAGCTGATATTATTGATCTTAACTTTCGGTCCTTCAATGATGCTGACCCTAACCGCCACTGAATCAGCAATGGAATCAGAAATCGTAAAAGAACAAAAAAGATATCCAAGCTCGTGATACGACTCCTCAAGATAGGATCGATTCGTATTGATCCCTACCGGGTTGTATGGATTACCTTGTTTTAAACCTAATATCTTTAATACATCCTGATCATTAAGAGCGGTGTTACCGGCGACAATTTCAGATTTTATATGGTATTGTTTACCTTCATTGATAATGAAAAAGACATCCACCTGTTCATTATTGATCTTGAAAGAATCTTTGACGGTGACGGATAAGAAACCTTTTGAGATGAATAGTGTTTTCACACTTATGGCATCAAGTTTCATGATTCTTCGATCAAAGGTCATCTTTGAGAATAGAACCGGTTTTTTCATCTTTAGAACAGCCTGAATGTCATTCATTGATATTGAGATACCACCGATAATTTCAATATTATTTATTATCGGGATATTTTCATCTTTTGTAAATCCGGTCGCAGTTAAACCGATAAGTAGGATAGTTAAGAAACGTGGTTTATTCATCATCAATTAATACGAATATCGAAGTCGATATTTAACTTGGTATAATAGATCATCACTATCAACATATGTATCACTACCTAGAGACATATACATAGACAAATAGCGGTTCACCTTATATTCAACGCCAACTAAGTGGAAAAGATCAGCGGATTGACCAAGATCTGGATTGGGATTGATCAAAGATAACGATCTCCGATAGGCATAATTCAGTGAGAACCGACGGGATATATCTGCTGATATTGAAAAATCATCAACATTACCAGGATCAAGCAATCCCGAAGCACCTGAAATATTAATATCATCAACCAACCCGAGGTTATTCAACCCACTCAACTCCATCAAATTTCTATCCAGTTGAGTGTCAATCCAAGATCCCAGGATACTTTGCGCCTGAGCACCTAGTTCAAATGAAATGTCTTCACGAGTAAATTTCTTGCCCCAGGTGAGTAATTCGAGTATATCGCCTTGTGGAAAATTACTGGAGGATTCAAAAAAGAATTGTGGGCTATCAATAGTGCCCAGCACAAAAATATCAATGCGCTCATCATCAATCTCCGTAAAGGCATTGATCTCCATATAGGGATTAAAGCCCTTCTTATCAAATATCATGTATCCGTCCGTGATAGAAAATATATCAGTATAATAATAGTACTTTCCTTCACGGATAAATAGTTCCCCCGCGAAATCGCTAGGGCGGTCACCAAATTTTGTAACACTGACTTCACCGTTCATGAGGATATCGACTTGGGCATTAGTCAACCTAAAATCGCCATTAATTGGAAAATTCAGAATATAATTCAATTGGAAAGGTCTACTTTCATCCGGCATGGCTCCCAACCGATTTAAAGTAAGCGGATGAAACATAGTGACATCCAGTGCGGTAATATCGCCTCCGATCAGGATGGTGTCCCTTCCGGTAACGGTAATATTAATATCAACGAGGCCTTCAATATCCTCGATCAAAGACCTGAAATAAACATCGTTTCCAGTAACATTAACATTAAAATACGGCCTGAAAAATCTTGTCATGTCCAGATGCCCTGAAATTGAAACATTCTTATTATCATTCCTTCCCGACAGTCTGTTTTGAGGATCGGGCATACTGCCTTTTAGCGAGACGATTTCGAGTCTGTTGTCTACCATAGTTGCTTCACCTACAAGCTCACTGATCGGCTGCTCAAGCAACGTTGTATACACCTTTCCGGCATTAACGGTGAGACTGCCGTTTCGAATGATATTGTCCCATTTCCCTGACAGTTCTAACTCTAAATCAAAATTACCCTTCAAGGAGTCGACGTCAGTGAGATAGGCGGAAAGATATTCCATGTTATCTCCTGATCCTCTCACAAGCACCTTGAGCGAATCATTCATTAAAGGCGTCCTGAACATTTCCGAGGCATAATCCAGATTCAATGGCAGGATCGCGTATCCCTTATATTCATCAACGCCCTTTCTAGAATGGAAATCTTCAAAATTCAACAATCCTGCTTCATAATAACCTGATCCCTGGGCAAAACCAATTGGAATCCTTTCAAACATCGCATCCTCGACACCTATATTGAAATCATATCGTGGTTGGACAGAAGTTCCAGTTATGTTAAAATCGCCGGTACCGCGACCACTTAAGTGATACCAGTCTGGTAAAAATTGCATGACCGATTGCACACTAAAATTATTGAATGATGTAAGTATGTTAATCTGTTTTCTCTCTCCCGATTGACCGAGCGGGATAGTACCGCTGATATTCGCATAGGCATCTTTACTTTCAGCGACATGCAAATTTTGAAAAGATAGAATTTCATTTTGGTATTTAACTGTTACTTTCAAATTTTCAAATGGCCGTTGAATAAATGAACCATTTTTTATCGACATATCTATTTGTATCCTTTGCGAACTGTCAGCTTCCGATAATGCTATTTCACCGAACATCATTCCAGAAATTTTTCGTTTCGGATTTTTGATAAACTGTGAGAATATATCAGCGTTCACATTTGTAAATTTAATTTTTCCATCAAAAAAATGGTTTTTCGTGATGACGCCTTCGGCAATTCCATCATCGATGTGAAATTTAAACTGCTGAAAAATGAAATTCTCACCCTCCCGTCGAATAGTGACCGGATCAATATTTACAAGATAATGTCCACCTCGTAACAACTGAATTCTATTCAGCGTTATGGAATTATCCTTACCAAAATCACCGGATCCTTGAAGAAAGTCATCCCCGGCAATAATATGAACATTATCGATTTTAATTTCCTCCGGACTATAAACCAGGTCAATTGTTCCGTAATCAAATGAATAATTTCGCCAGGTGCCTTTTCCTAACTTTATTTGTGCAAAACCATCTGAAAAAGCCAGATCATTTTCAACGCTGGCATTAACCTCCACCGTTTCTAGATTGTAATTTTTGTATTGAATATTCTCGCAGATAAGATTCGCATCGATATGCGGTTTATCCATCTGCCCGCTGACTTTCATATTTCCGGAAGCTGTTCCTTTATTGAGGAAATCTGCCCAGAAATTATTAATCAGAAATACATTTGCATCCCGGAGTTCAGCCTCAAAATCCAAAGTGTTTGTTTTGAAATCTGCTTCTCCATATATCACGACCGAACTGGGTCCCACAGTAAGCATGAGTGGGTCCGACAGCACCAGTAAACTATCATTAAATGAAAGCGTTCCGGAGGCGGTTATTCGATCCTCAGGATATAATTCCGATTCCTGAACTTCAAGAGTTAAAGATAGATCCTCGATCTTTTGATCCTTGGTAAGTATATCAAATAGAACCAATCCGGAAAGATCGGTTTTCCGCTGATTACTAAGCCATTGACTTAGATCGAAATCCTTTAACGACATATTACCATTTAAACGACCGTTTTTTTCAATTAACCCGCTAATGGTAAGTTGAGCCGAATCACTTTTTAGAGCTATTCGATTAATATGTATGTAATCCGAATTCCGATTCAGGGTAAAATCACCCGACATATTTAATCCTAGTGAATTTTTGACAGAAATACTCCCCGTGTATTCATGAAAATCTGTTCTGAAATCAAAATTCGCACCAAGAGTTGAAAACTTTGGCTGCAAAGGAATTGTAGTAAATAATTCTTCAGGAACTTCGATATTTTGCACATTAAGATTACCGGAAATATTTCCAGAAGCACCCCATTGATAATCCAGGTATCCTTCGACTGGAATGTCAGCAAAAACTGCTTGAAATGGTTTAACATTGATTCCCAGGCTGGATAATCGAACGTCGGTATTTATGATTTTAAGATTGACTGAGGATTGTTTGTGTACAATATCCAGGTAATTTATGTAGAGGCTCAAGCCCCCCTCGACTGGGTTAACTGAACTCCATACATTCATATCAATCAGCTGAATAGAATCAGCCACTGATAATGCCAGCTGACCATTCATCCTGAGATCTTTAATTAGAACTGGCACTATATTCTTGAAATTCTTCCCGGAGTCTGTCTGATTAACAGACGATAATTCGTCTACACTTGGTTTGATTTCGATGTGGTTTATCTCAATTACATCAAATGATGTGATACCCTTCAAGGAATGAAAAATGTTAAGATTAGCCCTTATTTCAGGAACACGGATTTGGCTACCACTCGCGTGCACAAGTTTAATATTTTTTCCTGATATTTCAGTGAGGAGATGCCCTTCTATATTTCCTATACTGATCTCCCAATTATTCGGCCTCAGTATATGAGAATTCATATACGATTCCAATTGGTATTGCCATAGACCGGGCGTAAGCATGATAATTATACCGATGATCACACCAATTATTGGTAAAAATATCTGGAAAAATCGTTTCACTTGTAATATCTATTCGAGTAAAGCCTGAAAATTTACGTTTCACTCATTCCAAATACAAAAAAAGCGGAATGTTCCTTCCGCTTTTTTTATTATCCTAATTAAAGAATTAGTCTACAACTTCAAAATCAGCATCCTCGATCTCATCGTCGTCTTTCTTTTTAGATGATTCCTTCCCTGAGCCAGTTGATCCACTCTGAGCTGTTTTTTCTGCCTTTGAAGCGTCATACATTTTTGAAGCAAGTGTATTCCATATAGAGTTCAATTTATCCATCGAAGACCGAATATCATCCAAAGTCGAACCGTCATTCACTTTTTTAAGTTCATCTACAGCATCTTCAATGGATTTTTTATCATTTTTCTCTAATTTCTTATCAAACTCTTTCACATTCTTTTCTGTTTGATAGATAAGTTGCTCAGCCTGATTGTGTAAATCAATTTCTTCCCGCTTTGTTTTATCTTCAGCTTCATTTGATTTAGCATCTTTTACCATTTTTTCAACTTCCTGCTCCGAAAGTCCGCTCGATGCTTCTATTCTTATACTCTGCTCTTTACCTGTGGCTTT
>JAZGBQ010000065.1:0-2896 GCA_036476435.1 Fidelibacterota bacterium | reverse complement strand
ATAATATCTGACAGCTCCGATAATAATACCTATGAAAGCTCCACTTATTAGTAAACGAAATAATAATTTTTCCTGGCGTGTGAAACTTATCATTCAATATTAACTTTCCCATATTTGATCTTTTCTTCAGATTCTGAATCTGCAAATTCTTTTAATAAAGCCCTTGCCTTTTTTGAAAGATTTTTTGGAGTAACAACTTGAATTTTAACCAATTGATCGCCGCGTTGATTACTTCTCAATTTTGTAAAACCTTTTCCTTTCATTCTAAGTATCTGACCTGATTGTATCCCTGAAGGCACTTTTAGGTTTGCATGGCCTTCGATTGTAGGGACAGTTATAGTGTGGCCAAGCACGGCCATGGAAAACGGTATCTTTGCTTCTAACAGAACATTACGACCATTTCTTACAAGATCCGGGTGATTTTCCTCTTCTAAAAATACAATTAAATCGCCTGGTGATATTCCTTTCCATCCTTTGTGACCTTGACCTTCAAGGGACATATAGTTTCCGGAGGCAATACCTTTAGGAATATTTACATTAATTGTAACAGTTTTTTTTGTAATTCCTCTACCACCACATTCCCGGCAGGGTTTTTCAATTATCTCACCTTCTCCCTGACAGATGGGACATTCCGTAACTGATATGGATTGGCCAAAGAATGATTGGCTGACTTGCCGTATCTGTCCCGTCCCTCTGCAATGCTGACATGCCACTGGATTCGTGCCTTGTTCAGCTCGATTTCCGTTACAGCTGTCACATATTTCATTACGTTTTATTTTTATTTGTTTTTCTACGCCTTCTAAAATCTCAGGATAAGTCAGAGTGAGATTTACACGGAGATCTTTGGCTTTTCTTCTAATTGACCGACCGCTTCGACTTGATCCTCCAAAAATATCACTAAATGGATTTTGTCCTCCGAAAATATCACCAAATTGACTGAAAATATCATCCATAGACATATGGATACCACCAAAGCCCTGAGGTCTGGAGGTGCCATCATCCAAACCAACTCCGGCATGGCCAAATTGATCATATCTAGCTCGTTTTGCTTCCTCGCCTAGTACTGAATATGCTTCCGCCGCCTCTTTAAAATTTTTCTCAGCTTCCTTATCTCCGGGATTTCTGTCCGGGTGGTATTTCATTGCACTTTTTCGATAAGCACGCTTGATCTCATCTTTATTAGCATTCCGTTCAACTCCAAGAACCTCGTACAGATCTTTCATGATTTATTGACAATCACTTTTGCATGCCGGATGACCCGGTCTTTATAACGATATCCTTTCTCGAACACTTCTAAAATTTCGTTGTCTTTCTTTTTCTTATTCTCTTTTACCATTAGTGCATCATGAAGATTGATATCAAGAATATCACCAGGTTCCGCGAATTCCGTTACATCCAGTTTTGAAATAAAATTGACTAGTTTTGATTGAATAAGCTCAATACCTTTGATTATAGATTGACTATCTGTGTTTTTATGGCTTTTGGAAGCATCGACCATTCTGCTTAGATCATCGAGAATAGGAAGAATACCCACAATTATATCTTCTCCGTTATACTTTAACAATGAGATTATTTCACGTTCTTTACGCTTTCGATAATTCTCAAACTCTGCCTTCAATCGCAAATGTCTATCCTCCAGCGCCATTATGTTTGCAATTAGTTCTTCAAACTTTATTTTCTTAGTATCTTTCTTTTTGACAGTGGATTTTTGTGATTTTGTTGAATTTGGTTTCTTGGACTTGGATTTCTTGGTTTTAGTAGACATTTGGCAGCATCTCCACAAAGTATTTCAATAAGGATTTTACTTGTTTATAAGGTACGCGAGTTGGACCGAGTACTGCGAGTCTACCAGAGTAGGTAGCACCTAAGAAAGAACTTGATAATACTGAACAATGTTGCAAATTATCGATTTTATTCTCGTGACCAATAATAGTGTTAATATTTTCTGAATCAGTTGGTGGAATCAAATATTCACGAATATTGTTTTCCTGTAATCCTGTAATAGTACGTTTCAATATTTTTATATCCTGGAATTCGGGATAGTTTAGTAGTTCGTTATACGATGATGTGTATATAAGAGTCTCTTCAGCAATCTTAAATATAGAGTCGGCCTGATTCAGGATAATCTGGACAATTTCGTGATCAAAAATTGGTGTATTAGATAATCTACCACGGATTGTGTTCTGTATCTCTTTCAAAGTAAATCCTACAATCCTTTCCTTCAATGTGATATTCAATTCTTCAATATCAGTTGGAACAACATCAATATGCAAATTCAACGCTATTGATTTCACTAATCCAGATCGAAGTGCAATAACGATCATAACCCTGTCAGATGATAGTGAGAATGCTTCTATCTCAGTAATCACGCTGTCATTTACACCTGATATCACAACAATTCCAAACATTTGACATACTTTTGCAAGGGTGATTGCAGTAGCCTGCATTAAATTTTCTATATTGTCAGACATCTCTTTCAACTGGTTATAAATCGCAGGCTCTAGCCTTCTTGATGAATTATCAGATGTAAGCAATTTATCCACATAATATCGGTATCCTGCATCAGTGGGTATTCTACCCGATGAAATATGAAGATTTGTCAACAATCCAGTTTTTTCTAGACTGGCAAGACAACTTCTGATTGTCGCAGAACTGAGGGACAGTGGATAATTTGAGCTAATATAAGAAGATCCGACAGGTCTGTTAGTCTCGATGAAACTTTCAATAACTATTCGAAGTATAGTCTCTTGCCGTTCATTTAAATGGGTCTGTTGAAATAATTCCATAGCGTCAAAGTTAGAATTTGAAGATTTTTCCTGTCAAGATGTCATTTAGTAGAGTTTCTCTTTACGAATATAACGCCTGGTTGCACGATAACCACCCATTGAGGTTATTA
>JAZGBQ010000064.1:0-3703 GCA_036476435.1 Fidelibacterota bacterium | reverse complement strand
TTACATTATTTCGTACTATTCGCTGATGATGATGTTTACGATCCCGCTTTCCTGGAAAAAATACTTCAGCTGGCGATCCCGCATCCGGAGATAAAGATATTCCAGTGCCGGTTTCGCATCATCGATGAGAGTGGTAACAAAATCGGATCATCGCCGCTCTGCCCGGACTATGAATCGGGACTAGATTTTATTTTTAACCATATTATGGAGAACCGACAGATCAGAAGTATCAATTACATGGTTGAACGGAAGGTCCTGGCTGAGCAGGGCGGGTTCATTGATCTACCGGCTGCATGGGGTTCGGACGTACTTACTAATTATGCGATCAGCATGAAAGGCGGAATAGTGTCAACAAACAAATTGCTCTGTGACTGGCGAAGATCCAGGTATAATATAACCGGGTCCGGAGTACTTGCTGAAAAGCTCAAAGCTTTGGATCAACATGCTGCAATTTTGAATTCAATCCTGGACAGTCAAGTTGAGCACAGTGGCAATAATGTTTCACATGAGCGTTTGATCCATGATATTAAAAGCGGATTTCCTGATCGAATCTGTCAGCAGAAAATCAACTTGATCCTGTCACATATCAATCAGGATGACCCAGGAACCGGGATCGTATCAAAAGTTTTTATCTTAAAAAATGAATACCAGATTTCATTTACCAGCTTGATCAAATTATTTCTGAAACGAAGATTTAGCATTCATTAAACAAACACCTCATTTTAAATTGTCGAAATGCAAATCTTAAATCATCTGAAAAGTAACAGCAGCAAATGAACCTCAGCAGCGCCATTAAGGTCCTGAATATTCCTCCCGTTGGGAATCCATTTTTCATACGACTTTGTGACGAATTAGAAAAAATCGGATGTGCTGTAAGTAAAGATACACGGGAGTTCTGGCAGCCAACTTCCCGCTATGATATCCTGCATTTACATTTCCCGGAATACCTCTGTGAATCAAATACGACCCGTTCCAAAGAAAAGCATTTGATCTGCGTTAAAAGCTACACTGATCAATTAAAATATTTTAGAAAGGCCGGGACAAAAATAGTCTGGACAGCTCATAACCTTAAAAGTCATAATCCCAGATATCATAATATTGATAAAAAAATATTCAGCGGTACGGTTGATCACTGTCATGGAATCATACTGCAGGCCGATAGCGGCAGACATTTATTGCTGGACAGGCATCCCGGATCACAAGCTAAGATGCTGGCCGTGATCCACCATGGGAATTATATCGACAGTTATCCTGATACAGTATCCCGTACAGAGGCGAGAAGGAAATTACACATCAGTGATGACGACATTGTGTTCCTGTGTTTTGGTCTGATAAGATCCTATAAGAACCTGGATCTGCTGGTGAAGGGCTTTAACGCAGCCAAGCGCAAGAACAAAAAAATAAAGCTCTTCCTTGTTGGGCAGCCGTTCTCTATCCGGACCAAGATCAATGTTCGGCTGCTTCCATTATTAAACTCACGGATCCTGACGGTACCAAAATTTATTGCTGAAGAAGACGTTCAGTACTATTTCAAAGCTGCAGATATTGGTATTTTTGCCTATAAGGATATATTTATGTCAGGCGGGGTCATACTGGCGGAATCATTCGGACTGCCCGTTATTGTTCCCCGGTCCGGCTGTCTTCCGGATTATGTAACGGCGTCAACCGGATTCTTTTACGATCCTAAAAAAAGTTTTAAGGATCTCGCTGACAAGATCAACATGGCCGCAGAAAGTGATTTGAAGAACATGGGGCAGAAAGCGCGGGAATTTCAACTGTCCAACGATTGGTCAACGATAGCGAAACAAACCAGGCAGTTCTATTCAACGCTGTAACCTCAAAAAAAGCCTCAAAAACCAAACAAAAACGACTTTACCGGTTCACAATCATTAAATTAGGGTCTTCTCCCCCTCAATATAGGGTATTCACCGAATAGGATTTTGCCCTGCTTTCATCCTAGATTCCATCAACAAGAATATCAACAGTTCGTGAAGTTGAAATGAAAAGAATTCAAATAATAGTGTTATTGCCCATTATATCCAGAGGGCGCGTTTAACAAAAGAAAAAACCTACACCCGAACACATCTCACCTTAAATCCTGATTTACCTACCTGGATAGAAAAACCCGAAAGAATTTTCGGGTTTTTTCTTACAAATACTTTATGCTGAACAATTTCAGATCACCATTCAAATATCAATCCTAGATACCCTGTTAGATCCGAGTCTGTTGAAATTTTTCTGAGCCTTACAACCAGTTCCACCATCTGTGAGACGGTATAGCGTGTTTCCAGCCTTATCTCAGTGGAATTGATGGTTTCCCCCAACAACAACGGTGTAGCATAGTCCAGGTTGTGATCGCGGCTGTCATGATCATCCAGTGGTGAACTGCCCAGGACGGTGCCCTTTTTCATCCACAGGACCGATCCCTTTAGCCACCAGCGATAGGTTGGCCACCAGGTAGATTCGATCAAAAGTGACTGCGCGTTGGGTCCCTGGGGTAATCCCAGTCCAATATCAGCGGACGTATACGTATTCACAGAATCCTCGTGGCTATAGGTCCAGGGCCGGGCTACTGCTAATTCCAGACGAATATCCGGTAAATACCTGCTGCCGCCGCCGCCCGACGGTACCCAGTGTATCCCTGCCTGATAGATAAATTTGTTTCCCCACCAGTTTTCCAGTGCCTTGGTCCAGTAAAGTTCGTCCCAGAACAAGGTCTGGTAGAGTGCCAAGCCCGGTCTTATGCGCCAGTAACTGTCAAAGGCCATGAGGAGGTTATCGAGGTCTCCCAGGTTGTGTTCCACCGGTAGAAAAAAGCTTACCGGGATCATGTAATCCAACTCCGGTGAGCGTCCCCCGTATAAGACCATTTCGGAAAATCCCACCGTAAGGTTTTTATTTATATCCACTTCGATCCTGTGAGCGGCCAGGTATTTCTCCAGCTTAGCTTCCCGAGCATGCAAGACCTCACTGGTATGGGCCAGTAAAGAGGCATGCAGTGTCTGGAACCGCAGTGAGCCGTATTTCGCGGACAGGGATATGAACGGAAAAGGGGGCACTTCAAGGGCCAGAATTGGTGAATACGATGGTGAATAGCCCCACCCAAATGGTTTGTTTCCGGCCTGGACGTCAAGCCACTTCCCATCGTAGTAAACTGACGACTGGGTCTGATACCATACGGAGGAATTATATTCCGGGAAAAAATTTAATTCCTCGTTGCGGTATACCTCGAATTGGGGAATCAAGGAGGTATCCGCGTTAATATGATGCATAGTGAGCTCGGTGTAGAAAGCCAGGTTTTTGTTAAATGATCCGTATAACCTGAGATGGTCCGCATTACGCAGGTAATTTTTTTTTGAATCAATCCGCTCCACAACGGCCGTCACCCGAAAATCGCCCCAGAAGGAGAGCAGGGAATCCCGGTAGGTGAGGATGCGCGGATCAGGCCGAGCGAGATCATAGGAGACTAATTCTTCCTTGAAGGCTTTTTTGAGATATTTTTTCTGCCAGGGCCCCTGGATACCCAGGGGATAATCAGCCAGGTTGAATTCCGATCGAAAACGTTTTATCAGCTTTTTATCGGTGGCGCTGAGCTCATCTTGAGGAGCCTGACTGATGGACTCCAGGGCGCTGCGGAGGCGCGTTATGGTTAAAGGACGTAAACCAGCCTCTGAATTAGACACGTGCCCCAGGGCTACGTGCC
>JAZGBQ010000063.1:0-2942 GCA_036476435.1 Fidelibacterota bacterium | reverse complement strand
ACCAAATCTTTTAACCACATTTAGAATACTACTTACCCCGATATTTATCATTTGCCTTTTCTATGACGACCCATTAGCCAAATTCTGGGCATTATTTATTTTTATAATTGCATCTATCACCGATGCTTATGATGGGTACTATGCTCGTAAATATAACCAGGTAACACAACAGGGGAAATTTCTTGATCCTCTTGCAGATAAAATTCTTGTATCGTCAGCATTCATATCTTTTGCAGTGATAGGTATCGTAGAGTATTGGATGGTGGCTCTAATAATCTTTCGAGATCTTTTTGTAACTGGTTTGCGCATGGCCATGGAGTACCAGGGTTTCTCTCTTCTGACCAGTCCGACCGCAAAAGTTAAAACCGGTACTCAAATCACCGTTATTATCTTTATCCTCATATTCATGGCATTACGTGGTTTTGGATTTGGTTTTGAATGGTTGCATTATTTCTTTGATTTCGTAAAAGAATACCGTCTTATTTACTACCTGACCTTCATCGCAACTGTTTTTACAGTATGGACAGGGATACATTATATTTATAATAATCGTTTTGCTATCCGCAGTTTTTTTACATGATCTGAAATGCGTCCAAAATTATCATTGTGGATCGCGACATGTTTTAATATTGGTAAGCTTCCATTAGCTCCCGGAACCTGGGGCAGTGTCTTAGCATTGCTACTTTGGTTTACTATTATCGGTTCAATTAGGCACATTACATTTTTTTTTCTAACTATAATATTATTTGGATTAGGAGTATTTATATCAACTATAGCATTAAGATATTTTGATCAAGACGATCCTCAGCAAATTGTGATCGATGAATTTGTCGGACAGTGGATCGCTTTATTATTTGTTCAGAAATCCATTGTCCTTGGGTTGACCGGATTTATCCTATTTCGCATTTTTGATATCTGGAAACCATGGATTATAGGTAAAATGGATAAGATTAGTGGAGGATGGGGCGTGATGCTCGACGATGCTGTTGCAGGAATAATCAGCCTTGGTTTATTACACGTGTTTCGTATGATTTTAGCATGAGAATTGGTTTAATAACGATCGGGAACGAGTTACTTCAGGGCTATACTGTTGATACTAATGCAGCCTGGATCGGTAAGAATTTAGGAGCGCTTGGAATTTCAGTTGAATCACACTTAACAATTCCAGATAAAAAGAATGTAATAGTTGAGACCCTCAACGACGCTCAAAATAAAGGATTTGATGTTGTAATATCTACAGGGGGATTAGGACCCACCCTCGACGATATCACACCTTCAGCCTTTTATACTTTTTTTGGCGCAAAGCCTGTATTCGATAATGATTATTGGGAATATTTATCCAGTCGATTTGAAAAGCGTGGTATAAAAATTTCAGAGATCAATCGTAATCAGGCGATGGTGCCTGATAAGGGAGAAATACTGGAAAATCCAGTTGGATCTGCCAGAGGACTTCACTTCGAATCATCCCAGACTCATTTCTTCGCGCTGCCCGGTGTTCCAGCGGAAATGAAAGCAATGATGTCCGAATCAGTTTTACCATTTCTGTCAAACATCAGTAAAAAAGCACTTTTTCTAAAAACCTTGCGTACAACCGGACTTCCAGAATCTACATTAGCGGAAAAAATTGATGATATCGTCAAAGCAATGGCTGCTGAGGTGAATTTTGCGTTTTTACCACAGAGCACAGGAGTTGATATACGAATATCATCCGATGAGGAATCAGTACTTAAACTATGTCTAGAAAAATTAGAAAAACGATTGAAAAGATTCGTTTATGGATATGATGAAGATCGCCTGGAAGAAATAGTGGGAAAATTGTTATTAGAGAGGAAATATACAATTGCTATTGCCGAATCTTGTACCGGTGGCCTAGTCAGTAACCGGTTAACCAACGTGCCGGGAAGTTCAGGTTATTTTATGGGTGGTGTCGTATCATACAGTGACCAATCTAAAATGAAACTATTGAATGTAAAAAGTGAGACGCTGGATAATTTTGGGGCGGTCAGTGAGAATACTGCCGGTGAAATGGCGGTTGGTGTCCAGAGCCTTTTTAAGACCGATGTTGGAGTATCGGTTACTGGTATAGCCGGACCAGGTGGATACACAGATCTGAAACCAGTTGGACTGGTATATATCGGTATTAGAATCCACAGAAATGAGTTCGTGAAACAATTTACGTTCACCAACTCCAGAGATTATAATAAACGTTTGAGTTCCCAGGCTGCGTTGAATTTGTTAAGGTTGGAATTAACACCATGAGTGAAAAACTCATTAGAACATTTATTTCGGTTAACTTACCGCGTCAGATCGTAAACATCCAGTCCATGCTTCAGTCTACTGTTCACAATCGTAAAGCAAATATTAAATGGGTTAAACCCGGCAATATCCATTTTACTCTAAAATTTATTGGACACACACCTCCAGACGCAATTGATAATATCAATGCAGTAATTCAACGTGTTTCAGAAAATCACACCGGGATGAAATATTTGATTAAAGGGACAGGGTGTTTTCCAGTTGAATCCAGACCTCGAGTATTGTGGGTAGGGATTGATGGTCAGTTGGACCCCTTACTGAATTATGTTGCTGAACTGAACAACCAGTTGGAAAAATTGGGTTTTCCAACCGATGAACGTGATTTCAGAGCTCATATCACACTTGCGCGAATAAAGTACCCACCAAAAATTTCACCGGATATTACGGGATTCATTAGCTCACAATTTGAACCACTTCCATTTGAAATTCATAAAGTCAATCTGATAAGCAGCGAATTGTTTCCCCATGGACCAATTTATAGTATTTTAGGAACACATTTTCTTTCACCAAAAAGCGAATAGGAGAATTGAATATGGCCGAAAATGACAACAAAAAAACGAAAGCACTGGAATTGGCGATTGCACAGGTAGACCGGCAATTTGGCAAAGGTTCAATTATGCGACTTG
>JAZGBQ010000062.1:0-25412 GCA_036476435.1 Fidelibacterota bacterium | reverse complement strand
ACTGATTTGGGGTTTATTAATTATTGAGTAGAGTAATACTCCAAATATCATCAACACGATTACACTGAAGATGTACACAAATAATCGCTTCTTTAGTTGGGGTTTAGGGTGTTTATCAGATGTTCTTCCTTTTTTCAGTTGCCTCAAATCAGCCAGCATATCATCGGCATGCTGGTACCGATCCTTCACATTCTTCTCTAACGCCTTGTGAATGATCCCTTCCAGTTCCTGGGGCATATTAGGGTTGCGTGTCGTTACAGGGATTGGTTCCTCATTCATGATAGAATAAAGGATGGCTGCTTCATGGTCTCCCTCAAATGGTAGTCTTCCAGTCGCCATTTCGTATAAAACCACGCCAAAGGAAAAGATGTCACTCCGTTTATCCACTTCTAATCCTTCCACCTGTTCAGGTGACATATACCCTTGAGTTCCCAAAGTACTGCCATCCTGAGTAATCTTACTCATACCTGCGCGTTTAGCCAGTCCAAAGTCCAAGATCTTTGCTCGACCAGTTGGTAAGCATATGATGTTTTCGGATTTGATGTCTCGATGTATTATTTCCTTCTCATGAGCGGCATGAAGACCATCGGAAATGTCTATTGCTGTTTTAATAAGTTCCTTAGGCTTAAGGGGACCCTGTTTCAGCTTATCCGATAATGATTCACCTTCAATGTATTCCATTACAATAAACAGTTCATCATCTTCCTCATGGATGTCATGGATAGTCATGATATTGGAGTGATTTAATGCTGATGCAGCTTTTGCTTCATGAATGAATCTGGCTTTTTCTTCTTTTCCAGACAGTAAATGGTGAGGTAAAAACTTCAGAGCTACAATGCGATCGAGATTGGTGTCCTGTGCCTTATAAACCTTCCCCATTCCGCCTTCACCAAGCTTCTCAAGTATTTTGAAATGGGATATGGTCTTACCGATCATTTGTTAAAACTCAAAATAGTAATGTGAGCTATAGAAGAACTAATTGACATTTTATCCCCTTAGCAGCCAAGTAAATGTAGTTGGTGGAATGATGATTATCAACCGTTTGGAGATTTTGTATTATTCCCCTGCGATTTGTGTTGGTTGGGAGATTGGAATTTTCGACCTCCTGCTTCCCAGGCAGACGCTTTATCGTCTAATGTAAATACGATGTATCCCTAATATCCGTATCCCTAATTGGGTATTATTTGATTTTATCTGACTTTATCTGATCAATTCATTGATTAAGACCTAATAAACAGAAAACTAAAATCCTCTTCGACAAATCGTTTTATCGAGGAGGATTCTGATGTCGGGGTGGGGAGATTCGAACTCCCGACCTCCTGCTCCCAAAGCAGGCGCGCTAACCGGGCTGCGCTACACCCCGATGGCATGGCGGGTGAGAGATGGGACTTGAACCCACGGCCTCCTGGGCCACAACCAGGTGCTCTAACCTGCTGAGCTACTCCCACCATGTGGCTCAAAATGAGCGGCGAAAATTACCGGTGAATCGTAAATCAGACAAGCTGAACTTAACTTTGGACAGGGATTCAAATGACTTTTGCCAATTGATTTCCTTCATGTAATTTCCTTCATGCGCCTTTTGACACGATATATGGTGAAGGAATTATTCTTGCCCTTCATCTTCTCACTGCTGGTTATCATTTTTGTACTCTTTATACAATTCCTGCTTAGAGCGATCGATCGTTTCCTAGGGAAGGGTCTGGATGTGGTAACCATCCTGGAATACCTCTTCCTGAATCTTGCATGGATCATAGCCCTGGCTGTTCCCATGGCTGTATTGATCGCCACACTCATGTCATTCGGGCGCCTGTCCGAGGATAATGAGATCACCGCCATGCGAACATCAGGCATAAGCTTTCTGACGATCATCCGACCGGCACTCATGTTTGGCCTTATCATCTGTCTGGGTCTTATCTATTTCAATAATTTCATACTCCCGGAAATGAATTTTCACGCACGCATGCTTTCCGGGGATATCTACCGTAAGCGTCCCGACATGCAAATCGATCCCGGACACTTCATCGGGGAGATCCCGGATTATGGCATGATCGTAGGTGGAAAAGATGGTGATATCATGTCCGATGTCCGTATTTTCAGTAAGACTACCGGGAACACACAGACCAGTATCTATTCTAAGACCGGAACCCTCACCACCATCTCAGATGCCCTGGTACTCACGCTTTTTGACGGTGAGATCCACGAACTGGATATAGAAGATTTTAATGATTACCGTCGGATCGAATTCACCAAGCATGTGATCACAATGCCCGTGGAAAATCTGGAATTGACACGTCGCGATACGTCCAACCGCAGTGACCGTGAAATGACAGTGCCAATGATGATGGAAAAACGAAGCAATTACCAGGCTCGTATAATTACCGTGAATCAGCGAATGAAAAATACATTCCGGCTCGCCACCGGCGATTCCACCGTGCCGGTCTCTTATGAAAGCGCAATGGATCAAATTCACGAGCACCGCCTTGCGCTGGAACAGGATACCCTCCTGAATAGTTCCCAGGTGAGGGTGAAGGAACGGCGCCTTCGAAACCTTGAACGGCAGGCCGCAAATGAATTCAATCTCATACGCAGCTACCTGAAGAACCAGAACCGTTACGGAGTTGAAATCCATAAAAAGTTCTCACTGCCGGTAGCCTGTATACTCTTCGTGCTTCTGGGAGCCCCCCTTGGTGTCCTGGCCAAAAAAGGCGGCTTTGTTATCGGGACCAGCCTCAGTTTTGGATTCTTCCTGATCTACTACCTGATGCTAATCGGGGGAGAGGAAATGGCTGACCGTTCCGTCGTATCACCAACCGTTGGAATGTGGACACCTAACGTCATGCTCCTGCTGATCGCCTCATACCTGACGCTTAATACAGTTCGGGAAAGAGCGCCCTTCAATATCAACTGGCCGGCTTTCCTTAACCGCCATAAAAAACCAAAAGAGACCGCATGATCCCTGCCGAACTCATTAAGAAGAAACGCAATAACCAGAAACTGGAAAAGGACGAATTAAGTGAATTTATTAGCGGGTATGTCAAGGGAACCGTCCCGGAATACCAGATGGCAGCCATGCTCATGGCAATTTATTTTAACAGTATGGATCCTGATGAGATCGATTCCCTTGTTACGGTCATGCTGGAATCAGGTGAACGGATGAATTTCTCTCAAATGGACAGGTATGTAGCCGATAAACACAGCACCGGTGGAGTTGGTGATAAGGTATCCATAATCCTGGGACCCTTGCTTGCCGCAGCCGGATTAGCTATTCCAATGATCACCGGGCGCAGCCTGGGGCATACCGGGGGTACCCTTGATAAACTTGAGACGATCCCCGGTCTTAAGACCAATCTTGACCTGTCCGAATTCAAACGCCAGGTACAGGATGTGGGTATTGCTATGATCAGCCAGACCGATGAGATCTGCCCCGCCGACCGTATGATGTACGCCTTAAGGGACGTAACCGGAACAGTTGAATCCATACCCCTGATCTGCGGTTCCATAATGAGTAAAAAGATCGCCGAGGGTATCCAGGGACTGGTATCCGATGTAAAGACCGGGAACGGTGCCTTCATGAAAACGAAAGAGCGTGCCCGAAAGCTGGGAGCGGCACTTCAAAGAATAGGAGAATCGTTCCAGATCACAACTGATATTGTCTACTCCAGTATGGATCAGCCCCTGGGACGCTATGCCGGACTCTGGTGTGAAATTCAAGAATCTGTTGCCGGGCTGCATGGTAAAGGACCTGAGGATACCATGACCATCACCTACGAACTGGGGTCAAGACTCCTCATGCAGGCAAAACTTGCAAAATCCAGGGCAGCTGCCGTCACTCTCCAAAAAAATCTTATTCAAAGTGGTGCCGCTTACGAAATTTTTTTGGAAATGGTGCAGGCACAGGGCGGAGATCCAAAAGTATTTGATAAGAATCAGGAACACCACAAGGCCCGGTTCGAACAGATCATTCTAGCTTCTTCAAGCGGCATCATCCAAAAGATGGATACGTATAGGATAGGCCTGGCAACCGTGGAACTTGGCTGTGGCAGAAAGAAAGCTTCTGATCTTATCGACCCGACCGCGGGGATCGAATTCTATCACAAGATAGGTGCGGAAGTCTCAAAAGGTGATACGATCATACGCTATTTCAATTCCCATGAATCAAGACTTACAGCTGCCAGCAGGTTGCTGATGAACACGTTCAAGATTGGGGATGAAGCAGTTGAACATGAGTTGATCTTCCAATAACTGATTGAATTCTCACGATCCAACACACCTAGCGCGGAATACTCAGAATCGTTTATGTATCTGGCAGGACCTTGTCGGTTCAGTCCCTTCGATGAAAAGCTCTTTTTCCACCGTGCAGGCCCGTGCTGGCAATTCCTTTGATACGGAACATATCTCAATTTCAATTATACCTTCCGGGACATCGAAATTTCTCTGCGGGAGATTCAGCGTCTGATGGGCTTTACGCATGAATCGTGCCCAGGCCGGCAGAGCGGCAATATTCCCTGACTGACCCTCTCCCAAGCTTACCATTGGCGGTCCATCGATTCCAAACCAGGCACAAGCTGCAATATCCGGAGAAAACCCTGCGAACCAGGCATCACTCCAGTTCTGGGTGGTACCTGTTTTCCCTGCAGCAGGATGATAAAACTGGTACATCCATCTTGATCGAGCACCGGTTCCGCGGTCAATAACGGTCTGCATAAGGTTGGTCATCAGGTATGCCGTTCGTTCATTCAGGACCTCTTTCTGCTGCGGAAAATATTCCTTAATAACATTTCCGTACCTATCTTCGATGCGGGTGATGGCAAACGGCGTTGAATACACCCCCTTGTTAGCGAATACCGAGTAGGCAGCGGCCATCTCTATTAAATATACTTCCGATGTGCCCAGGGCAATGGCATCAACAGGACGAATATTGGTGGTCAGACCCATACGCATTGCGGTATTTCGAACCTGGTCAGCCGGCGCGAGTTTTTGCTGGACCATTCTTACGGATATCAAATTCAATGATCGTCTCAGCCCTTCTCTAAGTGTAGTAAGCCCGCCTGTACTTCCGTCGTAGTTGCGGGGATTCCATTTGACCCATTCACCGTCAGCATTTTGTGTATTCAGCACGACACGCTGATTCAATAACTGCTCAGTCACCGGGTATCCATTATCAATTGCGGTCGTATACACGAATGGCTTAAAGACCGAACCAGGCTGCCGGGGAGCCTGAACGGCACGGTTATACTGATCATGATAATCCGGACGTCCGCCCACCATAGCCAGGATCGCACCGGTCTTTGGATCCAGTGCGATGAAACCACATTGAACCAGCAGCTTATCGCGCAATTCATTATATAATTGAAGCTCTCCGGACATCATCAATCGTACGGTATCTTCTGAGTATATAGATAAATATCCCAGCCGTGAAAATTTATCTTCGTCAGCAAAAACGACCTGGTTGAATTTTTTCTGGTTTTGTTCAATCGATTGAGCTACGGCTTCTTCAGCGATGTCCTGAAGCCGTGAATCGAGGGTCGTATAAATCTTAAGTCCGTCCCGGTAAATGTTGATATTCAAATATTCATCTTCCTGTTCGAGAAAACGACGCACATATTCGGTAAAATATGGCGCCAATCCCTTCGAAGCCTGGGTCTGTACCTGGATGAGTGAATCCCGGACGGCAGTAATATATTCATTTTCGTTTACGTAACCCTGTTCACGCATGAGGCGCAATACAATATTACGGCGTTGAATGGCTTTTTCAGGGTGATTCACCGGGGAATAGTGCGCCGGAGAGGGCAGTAATCCCACCAGCATTGCCGATTCACCCAGTGTTAATTCACTTGCAGTTCTGGCAAAGAATCGTTTTGCCGCTGCCTCCACACCGTAAGTTCCATGGCCAAAATGGATGGTATTAAGGTACATCTCAAGGATCTCATTCTTAGTATAGGTTCGTTCAACCTGGATGGCGGTTATGATCTCCTTCACCTTCCGATTGATATTATCCTCAAAGCCGATGGATTTATATAGATTCCTTGCCAATTGTTGGGATAAAGAACTGAACCCCTGACGAAAGCTTAAAGATGCGAGATTTACCGCCAGGGCGCGAATAACACTATGATAATCAATGCCCCAATGCTGCCTGAAACGCTTATCCTCAGAAGCAATGGTGGCGTTTTGTAAATGAAGGGGAATATCATCAAGCGCCGTAAAAACCCTCTTCTGGAGAAACAATTCATGCAGGACGACCCCGTCGCCGGAATATAACCGGGTCACCAAGTCGGGGTCAAAATTCTCCAGCTGCTCGATGGAAGGGAGATTCCAGGACATGATCACTATATAAATAAGAATCATGACCGTGCCGTAAAGCACGATCTTGGCGGACCTCCAGTAGATCCTGCCCAAACCTGTCTTTTCTTTATCCCTTGCCATAATTCATTAGAATTTATAAACCGGGTTTGATTTACAGAACTATATATCCATAAACCAGACCCGGGTTTAATGGTTCCTGAAACAATTTTTGTGTTTCGAATTTATCAGTCTTCGATACCGATCAAACTCCTGGCTATCCTGGTGGACTGATCCTTGATCTTCTGGTGCAGGGAATTTCCATGGGAATCCATTGTTACAACGGCTTGAAAATTTTCGACCTCAATGACCCACATTGCCTCCGGTACCCCAAATTCCTCCAGCTTTATGACATCTATCACTTTTGTGACCGCCCGTCCTAAAAGTGTGGCAGCGCCACCGACAGCATGGAGATACACCGATCCGTTCTCCCTCAAAGCCGCCAGGGTTTTTAGTCCCATTCCGCCTTTGCCGATGATACCGCGAACATTATATTCTTTGATCACATCACCCTGGTATGGTTCTTCTCGGATAGACGTTGTCGGTCCGGCAGCAACAAACTCCCACTGATCACCGATCTTTTTTACAACCGGTCCGCAATGATATATGATAGAATTATTCAGAATGTCTCGAATTTCATCCGGTCTTTCTTTGATCATCCAGGTGTGGGCAGTATCACGGGCGGTTACCATAGTCCCGTACAGTGATACTTCATCACCTACTTTCAATTTACGGATATCTGATTCAGTGACCGGCAATTTCACTTCAATCATAATCAACCTCCCCCTCCGAATACAGCAGGGTCTTGCGACGGTCTGCCCAGCACATATAAGAAATGGATACAAAGAATGAAGCCGGCAGCCGGTGAGCTGATCCAACCTTCACTCCAAGGACTGTTGTTCCCCCGCCGAATCCCATCGGTCCGATACCAAGTGTATTCAGATCCTTAAATAGTCTTTCTTCAAGATCCTGCAATTCCCGGTCTGGATTCACATCCGGTAATTTGCGAAAAAGTTGCTTTTTTGCTATGATCATCCCCGATGCCCGGTCTCCACCGATTCCAATCCCCACCACTCCCGGCGCACACCCTAATCCCTGGGCATTATTAATGGCATCAATGATACATTTATAAACACCATCTATATCACGATCCGCCTTTAGTCTGTTGTTTGGCAATTTATACTGATCGGAAACATTCTCACAGCCGCCGCCTTTAAGAACGATCTCAACCTTTATGACCGGTTCGTCCCACTCCTCAAAATGGTAATAGGGAGCCATAATACCTGTATTATCACCGGAATTTCGTCCGGTGACCGAGTCCACCGCATTGGGTCTCAGGTAAGATTTTTCTGTGGCAATCCTGGTGGCATCCACGATGCCCTGCTCAACTTTACGCAGTGATACACCCTCCGGGATCGTAATGAAATAGATATTTGTCCCGGTATCCTGACAGATTGGAGTGCTGTTTTCCTGGGCAGCCCGGGCGTTTTTAAGCATGTAGCTCAAAACCGATTTTGCGGCACTTCCTTCTGCTTCACTGTCGCGGCCTTTTTCCATTGCCTGGACCACGTCAACCGGAAGCTCACAGGATGCTTTCCGGATCAATTCCAAAACTGAATCACGAAAACGATCCGGTTCAAAGTTAAAATTCATTGTTTTCTCCTCAATAGATGATAGGCGATTCGTGTCAGGTCATTTCACTTCCCACGTATCTCCCGCATTAAGCAGATCCGCGATATCACCTTTTCCACGCTGTTTCACAGCGTGATCAAATTGTTCATACAGCAGGTCTTCATAGACCGGAGCTTTCACAGCATAAATAACACCGATGGGATCCGGAAAATCCGGATTGTGCGTAAAGGAACTTAATATCATGGCAATAACAATATCCTTTTCATCGTGCACGAGAATATCATTGATCCCGAGATTCTTATCCTTCTCCAGGTCAATGACACGCGGTTTATTACCGTCAAGGTGTATGCCTTTCTCCTGATTCTTTCCGAACAGCATTGGCTTTTCATGTTCCAGTACAAGCACATGATCATCCCTGGTCTCTTTATTGGTCAGGCTACTAAAAGCACCATCATTGAAAATATTACAATTCTGGTAAATCTCTAAGAATGATGTACCCGCGTGCTTGTGGGCCCGTTTGATCATGGATTGCATATGATGCGTATTTCGATCTATCGTACGGGCAACAAAGGTAGCTTCAGCTCCCAGGGCCAGGGCCGGCGGATTGAAGGGACGGTCAAGCGAACCCATGGGCGTTGATTTGGTGATCTTACCAAGCTCAGATGTAGGTGAGTACTGTCCTTTTGTCAGCCCGTATATGCGATTATTGAACAGCAGAATATTAATGTCAAGATTTCGTCTTAATAGGTGGATGGTATGATTCCCGCCGATGGACAATCCATCCCCGTCACCTGTGACGACCCAGACCGAAAGATCGGGATTGGCGAGTTTTACCCCTGATGCAATAGCTGTTGCCCGACCATGGATGGAATGAAATCCAAACGTATTCATATAATAGGGGAACCGGCTTGAGCACCCGATCCCTGATACAAAAACAAAATTCTCTTTAGCTACGCCAAGGTCAGGAAATATTTTTTGTGCCTGGGCAAGGATCGCATAATCACCGCACCCCGGACACCAGCGCACGCCCTGATCAGTCACAAAATCCATCCGTGAGAGTTTACTGTCAGTCTTTTGCTTCGATTCAGACACGGTTTATCCTAATATCTCTTTTACTTTTTCAACAATGCTGCCAGCTCTGATTGGCCGACCTCTTACCTGGTTCAACCCAACAGCATCGACCAGAAATTCATTCCGTATCAGCATCCGCAGCTGTCCCATATTCTGTTCCGGTATGAGCACATGTTTAAATTTTTTAATGATTGATCCAAGATCTTTTGGTAACGGATTTATCCAGCGAAGATGTAATTGACTGACCTTCAGATTCTCACGTTGACATCTTTCGGCAGCTGAACGGCCGGTTCCATAGGTCCCTCCCCAGGTAATTATAAGAAGCTCACCGGACTTGTTGCCAAAAATATTAGAGGGCGGAAATTCGTTTGCGATACGTGCTATTTTTGCAAACCTGAGGTCAGTCATCCGTTGATGATTAGCAGAATCGTAACTTACATTCCCGGTAATATCCTCCTTTTCCAGTCCGCCAATCCGATGTTCGAAGTTCGAAGTCCCGGGAATTGCCCAGCCTCGAGCAAGGGTTTCCGGATCACGAAGATAAGGCATAAAATTTTCATTCTCCGATAAATCCTTCTGGAATGATACTTTGAAATTCTTTAGATCTTTCAACTCCGGTATTTTCCATGGTTCCGAACCATTTGCCAGGTAACCGTCAGAAAGTACAAAGACCGGGGTCATATATTTTATCGCGATCATACACGCCTCATAAGCAGCATAAAAACAATCTCCCGGAGATTTAGGCGCGACAACCGGCATTGGTGTGTCTCCATTTCGTCCCAACACAGCTTGAAAGAGATCAGACTGTTCGGTCTTGGTAGGCAAGCCGGTACTAGGACCGCCACGCTGAACGTTCACAATGACAAGCGGCAATTCCGTCATGACTGCCAAGCCTAATGCCTCGGTCTTTAAAGCAATCCCCGGACCGGATGAAGCAGTAATACCAAGATTCCCTGAAAATGAAGCGCCTATGGCAGATGCGATTCCGGCAATTTCATCTTCGGCTTGAAAGGTCTTTACACCAAAATGTCTGAAAGCAGCCAGAGTATGCAGTATATCGCTGGCCGGGGTGATCGGATAACCGCCGTAAAATAACGGAATATTTCCCTTTTGTGCGGCTGCAAGTAATCCCAGGCTTATGGCATAATTACCATTGATGTTACGGTATTTTCCAGGAGGCAGCGAAGCTTTTCCAACCTTATAACGGGTTGTAAAGATCTCTGTGGTCTCGCCAAAGTTATACCCGGTTTTCAGCGCACGGGAGTTCGCTTCTACGATCTCTGGTTTACTCTCAAACTTTTTCCTTAACCAGGCAAGTGTTGAATCGAGTGTACGGTTATACATCCAGTACAACATACCCAGAGCGAACATGTTTTTCGTACGTTCCACCAGTTTTGAAGAAAGACTCATATCCGCACAAGCATCGGTAACCATCTTGGTCATTTCAATGGCGTATATCTCATATACTCCCTCGAGTGAGCCATCTTCCAGGGGGTTCGATTCGTACCCTGCTAACTGAAGGTTCTTCGGGGTGAAAGTGTTGGCGTTCGCGATTATCGCTCCGCCGGGCATCAGATCGCCCAGGTGTACTTTCAGCGCCGCGGGGTTCATGGCAACGAGAACATCAGGATTATCTCCCGGCGTGTGGATATTTTTTGAACTGAAGTGGAGCTGGAAAACGCTCACACCTGCAAGCGACCCGGCAGGAGCGCGAATTTCTGCCGGGTAATCCGGTAACGTACTTAGATCATTCCCAAATATTGCCGTTGTTTCCGTAAACCGGGTTCCGGTCAGCTGCATACCATCGCCGGAATCACCGGCAAACCGGATTACTACATCGTCAACATTCTTTAAAGACTTTCCCATTACTCTTTTTAGTTACCTGCCTGTTTATTCGTGCCCTTGAAATATGTTCCACGAAAGATCATTAGCCGGCTCTTCATTTGTACCACACTATTTATATATTGGTAAGGAACAACATGCATATTATTTCAAGGGTAAAATTTACCAAGACTGAAAAACGGTTTGCAAAGGTTATGGCACATTTTCTATTTATTATCTTTATTCGGCATCTTGGTATTTCTTCTTTGTAATTTGCCGTTTATTTGTTACTATATATAATATTGTTAAGAGGTTCCTATGCGTGAGCAAGCTGACCCCAGACAACTAGCACTTTTCCCGGAGCTAACAAGGCATTCTTCTATCCCATCCATCACTACCCTTCCGGCTTTTGACAAAGCCCTGAATAATCTTATTAAAATGAGTGATCTTGGTGCATTCATCCAGTTAAAGATCCAGGGTTTGGAGCGCGTCTATACGATCAATTTGAGAGAACTGGATATTCCTACGGACTTTCTTAAACAAGATCCTGCTTTATCTCCATTTTCTGCCTATCTTTTTCCAACCAAGGTCCGGAATAAACTAAAAAAGATCAGTTATGATGTGAAGTCATTTTTTAATAATAAGAATTCTTTTCGCACTTCCTTTGGGTATTTTTTGTTCCGCTCTCATTTCACATTGTGGAAACACTATCTGGATGAAATGGATAAGAACATTCAAGACCAACTCTTTGCAGAATTAGGTCATGGCACATATCAGAAATATTTCATGGATCAATTTCACCAGGGATATAACTACTTGAAGGCGAACGCTGATGATACCGCTCCCTGGGAATTTCAAGATAAATTAATATTGAAGGATGTTGAACAGAAACGCACGGAATTAAAAGAAAGTCATTTCACTCTGGCAAACTTAAAAGCTACAGAAATTGATTATCCTTTCAGCCTAGTTACAGCTAAGACGAGCCACATACCACTGTCATTAAAAGCTTATGTTTCCAATATTCAAATTTCCTCAATCTTCAAGATTATTCACCTAGAGTACCTCGTTGATAAATCTATCGGGTCCATCGAAGATATAAAAAATCTCATCGATGATATGTAGACCGCGTCAATCTGCATCCATCTCATAATTTTAATCCGTAAATTTTGATCCAATGTCGAACACCAGAGATAAAATACGCTTAACTACCCTCAGTCACGGATCCGGGTGAGCTTGTAAAATCGGTCCAAAGGATCTCGCCCAGGTACTGGGTGAACTCAAAATCCCTGCCGATGAAAAAGTGGTCATAGGCTTCGAAGGACAGGATGATGCTGCCGTCTACCGCCTTGATTCCGGGCGACTCATTGTCCAAACTGTGGATTTTTTTACTCCCATCGTGGATGATCCCTATACCTTTGGACAAATAGCTGCAGCAAATTCACTATCCGATGTCTATGCCATGGGGGCCAAGCCCTTGTTTGCTCTTAACGTCGTTGGATTTCCTGTTAAGACCCTTCCGAAAGCGTTTTTGATAGCAATCCTGCAAGGTGGAGCTGATAAAGCTTCAGAGGCTGGTATTACTATTGTTGGCGGACACAGCATTGACGATCTTGAGCCAAAATATGGTCTGGTTGTCACCGGTGAAGTAATGGAAAATGAGCTCGTTCGAAATAATTCCGCCCAGCCAGGGGACCTGCTCATCCTTACCAAACCGCTGGGAACAGGGATAATTGCAAGTGCCATCAAAAAGGGTCAAGTTAATAATAGCGCCTTGAAGCAGATCATTGATTCCATGTCACTGTTAAACAGTAAAGCCTCGCAGATTATGTTGGAATGCAACGTACATGCCGCCACTGACGTAACCGGTTTTGGATTGCTCGGGCATGTCCACGAAATGGCTGAATCCAGCAATGTGAGCATCCACATTGACTTTTCGGCCTTACAATTTTTTCCCACTGTCCGTAGTCTGGCTGAACAAGGTGTCATTCCCGGCGGCACTAAACGCAATCTGGACTATTTCGGAACATCGATCCACTTTAACGATCAGCTCGATCACATTGATAGGATCATGGCTGCTGACGCTCAGACATCTGGGGGATTATTGCTGAGCATGCCTGGTAACGCCAGTGACCAATTCCTGCGAACATATAATCAGGACGCAACATTTGAAGCTGTTGTTATTGGCACCGTAGAAAAGAAGAAAAGCTATTCCATCTACCTGGATTAAAAGATCGATCCTTTTCTTATTTATCTGACGAAGAGCTGTATATTGAGCTAAAATACCGAAGGATTGTCACCCTGTTAAGCCCGGTCAATGAATGAGCTTGATGAAATGCGGAAAGGTGTTACCCAGGAGGAAGTTGCAGAAACAATAGCGATCTTAAAGTCCGAAAGGGAAAAAGCCGAAGCTAAGAAAGCGAAAAAAGCCGCGAAATTGAATCTGCAGGTCAAACCGAAACAGATAAGCGGAATTCCCGTCCAGGCAGCAGCATAGATTACGGGATAAGTTTCTAACTATAGAGGATTAAATATGGAAGATGCAAATTATAAATGTTTGCGTTGTGGCCATGAATTCAAAAGCCCTTATGACCGCCAGGTTCCAATGGAAAAGGCATGTCCGAAATGTAACAGTAACAGCGTCCGAAGAATAAAAAAAATTCAGCAGAAATGACCCGAATTTTATTTTAATTCTATTTAAATTTACAGCTCAGGATTCCTTAAGATATTGCTGATTGATCGATTTGAATCACAGCAAAGTAATGATTTCGGGGACTCCTGTTAGGGAAATGGAATTTTAATTCCAATTCCCGCATTGTAAAAACCACTGGCTTCTATTGCCGGTGAAAAAGGGGGATAATTATCATGTCTACACTTATTGAAACCTTAACGAAAAGAATACCCGAGTGGCGCGATGAAGCCCGGCAAATTCTTTCCGAAAAGGGCGAAAATGTAATCAGTAGTGTTACGGCGGCACAGGCCTATGGCGGCATGCGTGGAATCAAGGCCCTGGTTTGCGATACTTCAGCCGTATCACCGGATTCCGGTCTGATCATCCGTGGTCGACCCCTGTTGGAAATAACCGATATACTACCAGAAGGAGTATTCTTTTTATTGTTAACTGGCGATATGCCGGATAAAGACGCTTTATCCGATCTGCAAAAGCAACTGACTGAACACAGTGAAGTACCTGGTTATGTTTGGGATGTCCTGAACGCTATGCCGGATGATTCCCATCCCATGGCCATGTTCGACACGGCTATTCTGGCGATGGAAAAAGAATCAATTTTCAGACAGGAATACGATGCCGGTATTGCAAAGTTAGACTACTGGAAGCCAGTTCTGGAAGACGCCATCAGGCTGGTAGCAAAACTGCCTGCGATCGGTGCGGGTGTTTATCGTATCAGATTTGATAAAGGTGCACTCATCAGCCCGGACAGATCACTTGACTGGGGAGCAAACTTTGCACATATGCTGGGAATTGATGATCCCGACGATATCCTTAAAAAACTGATGCGGTTATATTTGATGCTGCATTGCGATCACGAGGGTGGCAATGCCAGTGCGTTCACATCTATCGTAGTTTCTTCTACCTTATCCGATTCCTATTACGCAGTGTCAGCTGGGCTTAATGCACTGGCAGGACCATTACACGGACTTGCCAATCAGGAATGTCTGAAATTTGTGCTGGAGATCAAAGATCATTTTGGTCGATCACCATCAAAAGAAGAATTACGACAGTTTGTCTGGGAACGCTTAAACAGCGGCCGTGTGATCCCCGGATATGGTCATGCTGTGCTCCGCTGTCCTGATCCACGATTTACCGCTTTCATTGAATTTGGTGAGAAACACATTACTGGTGATCCCGTATTTGACATCGTTCGAAATCTGTTTGATGTCGTACCAGACGTACTCAAAGAGCAGGGCAAAGCAAAAAATCCCTGGCCAAATGTGGACGCAGCTTCCGGTTCACTTCTTTATCATTTCGGGATGAAGGAATTCAGTTTCTATACGGTCTTGTTCAGTATCTCCCGTGCTATGGGCATGGTGTCCCAAATGGTTTTGAATCGTGCCCTTGCAATCCCAATTACGCGACCAAAATCCATAACCGCAGAATGGCTGAAAAAGAATGCCTGATAAAAATAGTCGTAAACTATTATTGGAGGAATTAAATCATGGCTAGAAAAAAGATCGCACTTATTGGTGGCGGTCAAATCGGCGGTAATCTGGCATTACTTATCGCACAAAAAGAATTAGGCGATGTGGTTATCATTGACATCCCTGACGCAGAAGGCATGGTTAAAGGAAAAGCTCTTGATATCATGCAGTTGCGCCCTCATGATGGATATGATGTCGATATCCAGGGATCGTCTGATTTTGCAGACATCAAAGATGCTGATCTCGTCATTATTACGGCTGGCGTTCCAAGAAAACCTGGTATGGATCGAGAAGATCTGTTGAATGTTAACATTGGAATTATAACTAATGTCGCGAACAATGTTAAAAAATACGCACCCACCGCATTCGTAATAGTGCTCTCAAATCCATTGGACGCGATTGTCTATTCATTTTTCAAAGTGTCTGGGTTTCCAAAAAACCAGGTGGTTGGTATGGCTGGTGCACTTGATACCGGGCGATTCCGTGCTTTTCTATCAATGGAAACCGGCTTTTCCACTCAAGATATCCAGTGCCTGGTACTTGGCGGCCACGGCGATACCATGGTCCCAATCACACGCACAGCCACCGTATCAGGTATTCCGGTAATCGAGCTGATATCTCAGGAGAAATTGGATACCATAGTAAAACGCACACGGTTCGCCGGCGGAGAGATTGTTAAATTATTAGGCAATGGATCTGCATATTACGCTCCTGCTCAATGCGCAATTGAAATGGCAGAATCTTTTTTGCTTGATAAAAAACGGGTCATTCCATGCGCATCCTTTTGCGAAGGAGAATTCGGAGTTGACGGATACTTTATTGGAGTTCCAACTATGATCGGTTCAGGCGGTGTGGAAAAAATTATTGAATTTGATCTGACAGACGATGAAAAGGCTGCATTGAGCAACACACTCACGGTAGTGAAAAAGACCGTTTCTGAAACCAAGCTGTAATTAGAAAGATCCAATGAATTAAACAAAAAACCCTTCTTTCGAGGGTTTTTTGTTTTGCTGTGGTACTTAGAAAATAAATGTAAACCGGTAAATATGTTAAACCAAGATACTCCTTGTCAGATGAAATAATGCCTGTGTAAATTATATACGACAAAAATTGTCGGATATTATTGTGTTAAAGCTTACAAGGAAAGTTGAATACGCATTGATCGCTCTTCGCCACTTGCAGGATGAGCGGGTTGCATCAATAATAAGCGCAAAAGAAATTGCTGATACTTATGAGATCCCTACACCCCTTTTGGCGAAGATCTTACAGCAGTTAGCAAGAGAGAAAATTATAGAACCAATTCAAGGACCACATGGCGGCTACCGTTTAAAGATCTCACTGGACAGCATAAAATTAACAGATTTTATCGAGATGCTCGAAGGCCCACTGGGATTGGTCAATTGTTTTCATGATGCTAACTGTGACCTGGTTACACAGTGCAATATCAGAGAGCCTATTGAAAAGATTAACAGCTCGCTCTTTAATTTATTCGCCAATATGACCATTGCTGATATTACAGGGGAAAAACATGCCTGATCTAACCCGGGAAGATATTATCGCGACACTAAAGAAATGTTATGATCCAGAGATTCCCATCGACCTGTGGAATCTAGGGCTTATTTATAATATTAAAATTTTGGAATCTCCGGGTAATGAGAAAGTAAATGTGAAAATCACAATGTCGCTGACCACGCCAGGCTGTGGGTTGGCAGATCAAATCGCACAGGATGTTAAATCAAACCTTGAGGGAATGCAAGCTGTTGACGAGGCGACTATACAGATCACATTTGAACCGTGTTGGAATCCAAATATGATGACAGAATTTGCAAGAAATGAGCTGGGGTTTGAATTGAAACCTGCGGCCAAGACTATGGCGGATGCCGGGGTCTCGGAGTGGGAATAAATAAAAATAGATCGGATGAAACATTATGTCGGACCAAATACATCAAAACACGATGGAATCCTTCAACGCAGCTGAGATCACATTGACCCAACCCGCTGCAAATCGGCTTCAAGCAGTAATGAAGGGAGAGCGCAAGGAAGGCTTTGCATTACGACTTGAGGTCGTCGGTGGGGGCTGTTCCGGAATGAGTTACAAAATGACCTTTGAGGATCAGGAACGGGAGTTTGATAAGGTTTTTGAAAGTCAGGGGATGAGAATCTTTTGCGACTTGCAGAGTTGGCTATATCTGAAGGGCATAGAAATTGATTTTTCAGATGATTTACTTACAGGCGGTTTCAAAATTAAAAATCCAAACGCGCAACGTACTTGCGGCTGCGGGACCAGTTTTTCAGCATGATCCCGGAGAATCAATGACAGACGAACAAAAAATAATTGATGATGCGATTACGCAGGAATACAAATACGGTTTTGTAACAGAGATCGAACAGGATAAGATTCCGCCCGGATTGAATGAATCCGTCATCAGGCTCATATCCAGTATTAAGGAAGAGCCGGAATGGTTGCTGGAATGGCGTTTAAAATCCTACCGTCGCTGGATTAAGATGAAAGAACCTACCTGGGCAAATGTGTCTTATTCAGATATAGATTATCAGGCGATCAGTTATTTTGCAGCCCCAAAACCAAAGAAAGAACTTCAAAGTCTGGATGAGGTTGATCCGGAATTAATCCGCACTTATGAAAAATTGGGAATACCGCTTGAAGAACAAAAATTGCTGGCGGGGGTTGCTGTGGATGCAGTCTTCGACAGTGTTTCCGTGGCAACCACGTTTAAAGATGAACTGGCAAAACATGGTGTTATCTTCTGCCCTTTTTCAGAAGCAGTGAAAAATCATCCCGAATTGGTAAAAAAATACCTTGGATCCGTGGTACCGCCCGGCGATAATTTTTTCGCCGCACTAAATTCTGCTGTCTTTAGTGACGGGTCGTTCGTCTACATACCAAAAGGCGTTCACTGTCCCATGGAATTATCCACTTATTTTCGCATCAATGCCGCCAAAACCGGGCAGTTTGAAAGAACACTTATTATTGCCGACGATGACAGTTATGTCAGCTACCTGGAGGGCTGTACTGCCCCTCAACGGGATGAAAATCAACTTCATGCAGCCGTTGTTGAGCTGGTAGCTCAGCGCAATTCATCAATCAAATATTCAACCGTTCAAAACTGGTATCCCGGAGATAAAACTGGAAAGGGCGGCATTTACAATTTTGTGACAAAACGGGGCATTTGCCTTGAAGAGCACGCCAAAATATCATGGACACAAGTAGAGACCGGATCAGCTGTCACCTGGAAATATCCCAGCTGCATACTTAAAGGTGATAACACCGTTGGTGAATTTTATTCGGTAGCGCTCACGAACAATTATCAGCAGGCTGATACAGGCACCAAAATGATCCACATGGGGAAAAATACTACCAGTACCATTATTTCCAAGGGAATCTCTGCCGGACATGGTCAGAATACTTATCGCGGCGGCGTAAAAATCATGAAGAATGCAGAAAATGCCCGGAACTATTCCCAGTGCGATTCCATTCTGGTGGGCGATAAATGCGGCGCGCATACGTTCCCGTATATTGATGTACGTAATCCCACTGCACAAATGGAACATGAGGCGACAACATCAAATATCGGAGATGATCAAATCTATTATTGTAATCAGCGGGGCTTGTCTACCGAAGATGCAGTCTCCATGATCGTAAATGGATTTTGTAAGGAGGTCTTTTCAGAGCTGCCCATGGAGTTCGCTGTTGAAGCACAGAGGCTTATGGAAGTAAGTCTAGAAGGTTCTGTAGGATAATCTGGAGGGGGAACCAGCAATGCTCGAAATCAAGAATTTGCATGCCGAGGTGGACGGCAAAAGGGTCCTAAAGGGAATCAACCTGAATATGAATCTCGGAGAAATTCATGCTATTATGGGTAAAAACGGATCCGGGAAGAGCACACTTGCAAATATCATTGCAGGTAATGATAAGTATGTTGTGACCAAGGGGAAGGTTCTCTACTTTGGTAAAAACCTTCTTGATTTATCGACTGAAGAGCGAGCTCTGGAAGGGATATTCCTATCATTTCAACATCCGGTTGCCATCCCTGGGGTGAATAACGCATATTTTCTAAAAGCAGCTCTCAACGCCCAGCGTAAGCATCGCGGAGAGGATGAATTTGACGCCATGGAATTTCTGACCTACATAAAAGAGAAGATCAAGCAAGTTGAAATGGATGAATCCTATTTGCGACGGCCGGTGAACGACGGCTTCTCCGGTGGGGAAAAAAAGCGCAACGAGATCCTGCAGTTGATCACACTGGAACCAAAGCTGGCAGTCCTCGATGAAACTGACTCTGGGCTGGATATCGATGCCTTGAAGATCATTGCCGGTGGTGTAAATAATTTCCACAGTCCCGACCGTTCATTACTGGTCATAACGCATTATCAAAGATTATTAAACTACATCGTTCCAAATTTTGTACATGTTCTGATAGATGGGCGGATCGTCAAGTCCGGTGGTAAAGAACTCGCCTTACAATTAGAAGAAAAAGGTTACCGCTGGTTAGAACAGGATTCAGGAGTAATATCCTGATTTAGATTATCGTGCAGGCTAATCCATATAAGATCGATTTTAAAAAATTCATGGAATCTGACCATGCTACAGACTTTAGTAATAATGATCATAGATCTAAGGCATTTAAGCGATTTTTGAGCGGTGGTTTCCCTACTCGAAAAGATGAGGACTGGCGGTTCACGGATATATCTGAATTATCACAGGTTCATTATCAGTATAGTGTTGATCGCTCAATCCGAAAGCCCCTGATTGAGAGAGAACTTAAACGCCATCTGATCCCTGGCTGTCTGCCTATAGTGATCTATAATGGGGTAATTGACAAAAAGCATTCTGCCATTAAAGATCTTCCTCCGGAAATTGAGATAAATTCCAGGTCTGATAGTTCGCCAGCGATATTTACTATGCCCTTCTCACAAAATAATTACTTTAATAATCGGCTGCAGGGCAGTGCATTTTATAATTGGAATACTGCCTTTTCTGACATTGGACTTCAGATTGAGGTTAATGGAAATCAGTTTGAGAATGATAGTTTTATCCAGCTTCTTTTCATTTCATCGCCCTCAGCCCGCAATACAGTTTACCATTATCATAATATTTTTCATGTCCACCAAAATTCCCAGTTAAAAATACTCGAATATTATCTCAACACACAGAATGATGATTACCTTGTTAATGGCGTGACTGAAATCATAATGGATGATAATTCCAGCGCCCAGCATATTCTTTTTCAACAGGATTCAAATGCTGCAAAACATGTTCATACCAATAGAATTCAGCAGAAAAAAGATAGCCAGCTCACAAGCCATCAAATGAATTTTGGTGGCAAATTCAACCGAAATGAACAACGGATCCTGATGGAGGGACCAGGTGGTTCCATATCCTTATACGGATTGAATCTTGCTAATGCGCAACAGCAAATGGATAGTAACATCATTGTGGACCATGCTCAGCCCCATACATCCAGCCGACAAATATATAAGAATATATTAAGCGATAAAGCCCATGGTGTATTTAACGGCTTGGTGGTTGTAGAAAAAGAAGCTCAGCACACTGATGCAAAACAGACCAACAGAAATTTACTCATGTCTGACGCAGCGCTGATGAATTCTAATCCACAAATGGAGATCTATGCTGATGATGTGCTTTGCGCTCATGGTTCCACAACCGGTGAATTAGACGAAGATGCACTTTATTACATCCAAACACGCGGAATTGATAAAGCCACAGCAATTAATCTACTGGTAAAAGGGTTTGCTGCTGAAGTCATAGACACAATTACAGAGGCAGGAATTCGATCCGCCTGCACAAACCTGCTTGATCATTATTTAGCAAAAAACACAGCGTATAATCAATGAACAATTTATCTGAATTATACCAGGAAGTGATTATGGATCATAACCATAATCCAAGAAATTTTCGTGAAATGGAATCTTGTTCCCATCGCGCGGATGGTAATAATCCTCTTTGTGGCGATCGCTTTACTATATTCCTGAAGGTAGTTAATAATGTAATAGAGGATATCAGTTTTACAGGATCGGGGTGTGCTATTTCGAAGGCTTCAGCGTCCATCATGACATCAATTGTAAAAAACAAGAAGGTTGACGAAGTGTTGGATCTCTTTGAAATCGCTCATGAAATTGTCGTGAGTGGTGAGTCTGACGGTAATGCCCCGGAAAAACTTAAGGTGCTAGCAGGAGTACACAAATACCCCATCAGGGTCAAATGCGCTAGTTTACCCTGGCACACACTCAAAACTGCCCTTAATGAATCCGGCAATGTTGCCACAACGGAATGATTGATCATGACAGTCAATGAACCAATTCGTCTCAATCGGAACGTAAAAGCTTACTTAGTGCCTTCAGGTGAGAAGATCACTTTGCTCAAAGGAGAATTAGCTACAATTACCCAAGATCTGGGCGGAAGCTATACAGTTTATATCAACGGAAATATGGTAAAACTCGATGGCGTGGATGCAGACGCATTGGGATTTGATCCTACGCCTGAAATCAAACCACAGGACCATGGACACGCAGCCGGGACTGCTGACGAACAACAAGTTTGGGAGCAGTTAAAAACGTGTTATGATCCCGAGATACCGGTAAATATTGTTGACCTGGGACTCATTTATGACTGCTCATATAATAAAATTGAAGGAAAAGGCGTTCGGGTTGAAATAAAAATGACCCTGACGGCTCCGGGTTGTGGGATGGGAGGAATCATTGCAGAGGAAGTGGATCGAAAAATAAGAGTTCTGCCGGGAATTTTTGATGTAAATGTAGAACTGGTCTGGGAGCCATTGTGGAACCGCGAGATGATGTCCGAAGCTGCTCAATTACAGTTGGGATTGATGTAATATGAAAAAATTTGATGTCTCCAAAATCCGGTCAGATTTTCCCATCCTGAAGGAAAAATCCCGTGGTAAACCACTTATCTATTTTGATAATGCATCAACTACTCAGAAACCCCAACAAGTTATTGATGCGATCAGTGAATTTTACATAACCAGTAATGCTAATGTCCATCGCGGTGTTTATGAATTAAGCGAGAAGGCAACTAATAGATACCACAGCGCCCGAGTAAAAATGGCCAAGTTCATTAATGCTGGCGACTGGCGATCTATAATTTTCACATCCGGGACCACAGAATCACTTAATCTTGTTGCCCAAACATGGGGGCGGACGAATCTACGGGGTGGTGATGAAATCTGTATTACAGAAATGGAACATCACAGCAATATTGTCCCTTGGCAGATAATCGCTAGAGAGACCGGTGCTAAACTGAAGGCAATTCCAATCCATACAGATGGAACGCTGGATATTATGGAAATTGAAAAACTGATTAATCCTAAAACCAAAATAGTCAGTCTTATACACGAATCAAATGTTTTCGGGACAATAAACTCACTCACCGAGATTATCAATCGCGCAAAACAGGTCGGTGCCATAACGGTTATCGACGCGGCTCAAAGTGTTCCGCATTTTCCTGTTGATGTAGCCGAACTCGATTGCGACTTTCTGGCATTTTCAGGACATAAAATGCTGGGTCCGACAGGTATTGGTGTACTTTATGGGAAACCCGATCTTCTGGAACAGATGCCACCCTTCCTGGTAGGGGGTGATATGATCAACACAGTAACACTGGAAGAATCTACCTGGAACAGCATTCCCTACAAATTTGAAGCAGGTACACCTAAGATCGCACAGGCAGTCGGATTTGGTGCGGCTCTGGATTACCTGAATTCCGTTGGGTTTTCACAGATCGTTACCTACGAGGAACAATTAATGACCTACGCACTCAGGCGATTTAATGAGTTACCGGATCTACATTTATTTGGGCCTGAAAAAACGCGCGGTCCGGTATTCAGTTTTAACTTCAGTTCTATTCATCCCCATGATCTAGCCCAATTTCTGGATCAGGATGGGATCGCGATCCGTGCCGGGCATCATTGTGCACAACCGATCATGGATAGATTGAATGTAAGTGCCACTGCCCGAGTCAGTCTTTATTTTTATAATACCGTTAAAGAGCTTGATCAGCTTTATGAGAGTCTAATCAGAATTAAATCGGTTTTTGCTTAGGGTTGGATTATGATGTCTTTATATCTTGACGATTATCTTGAGGATGGAATGCTCCGCGAAGCTTCTTTCCGTGAGAAGATCAATAAAACTGATTGGTCTAGTTATAGTAACAAACATGTCTTGATCCAGGGCTGTACATCGGCACCGGTACCAACATGGGCTTATCTCATCATTACTGCAGAACTTACTCGTTTTACACGTCGCATATCTTATGGAGAAAAACGCGGCAGTATCAGGATCTATGATCATCAGGATCAATAATGTATGAAAAACCCCGTCTATTTGACGGGGCTTCATTATTTCAGTTGTATAATGGTAAATCTAAAACGGGTAGACCAATGCAAAATTAAGGGATCTATTCCGCCCTTTAGAATCGCCTTCCCCATCCCAGATATTCGTTAATCCGAGAAAGTACATGACTTCCAGTGAAAGTGCCGCATAAGCACAGGGAATAGGCATCCCACCGCCCAGCACTAATCCGAAATCAAGTGTTTTAAAATCATCTTTAACATCATCATCACCGCTTTCTTTTTCCGAATAACTCATATCTCCTGACGAATAAGACCATTTTGACTCCCAATCCGATGTCGCTGAAAGCAGGAATGCTAATTCAAGACCACCCAGCAGGTATCCGGTACAGACAGGATATTTAACCATAACCGGGAAAGACAGATAATTCAAGCGCAGCTTTTCCTTAGCACTGTTGCTGCCAAATTCGTTCGACGTCTTATATTCCCATTTTTTTCCTCTTTGAAGAAACAGCGCTCTAGCAATTACCGGAAATCCAAAGTATTCACGTTCAATTCCCACTCCGCCCTCAATACCTAATCTATATTTAATATCGCCTTCATCGTCGTCATCCCATGCTTGGGTTGAATATTTGAATCCACCAACCGCATGTAAACCCTGAAACCAGTCTGCTTGGGCAGGCAGAACAGTAGCAAAAACAAATATGGTAGCACCAACAATTAAAAGAAACTTTCTCATATGAACTACCTCCTGATTATTTGTTGAGATCAAGCGACCAACTATTAAATTATTCATCCTAATATTTGAATAGCGTTGCTCCCTATTGATACAAGTTAATATTTGATAAGTATAATTACAAATACGCCGGGTTCAGGAATTTATAAACTTGAAATAACTTAAATCCCCTGAGAATAGCTAATTTCAAGTCGATATTCATTGGATCACAATGCGGAATAAAAGAGCTTCCTGGGAAAAATACTTTATGGACATCGCACAGGTAGTTGCCAGTCGTGCAACCTGTGAAAGAAAAAAAGTAGGCACTGTGATCGTCAGGGATAAGATCATTTTATCAACGGGTTATAACGGAAGTTTAAGCGGGCTTCCCCATTGCAATGAAGTCGGCCATGAGATGGAAAACGATCACTGTGTACGTACCATTCATTCTGAGGCAAATGCCATAGTCCAGGCAGCCCGGAACGGGATCAGTATCAGCGGTGCTGAAATATTCATCACAGCGTCACCCTGTTATACCTGTTTTAAAATGATCGCAAATGCGGGTATAAAAACAATCTATTATGGTGAATTTTATCGCGATGATCGCATTAAGAAACACGCCAAGGAGTTAGGAATAGATCTTGTGCATTTATCAGGAGATCAAACGGCCTGATTGATCTCCTGATTACGTCATTCCAACAATCTAATCAGTCAATATCTCTGCCATTACTGAACGAATATTTTGTGGCGTGACAATTGTGTTAACGTGACCATGTTTTTCAAGCCATGGAGTTGTCTGAAATTCTCTCGAAGTTTTGTGCCCTGTATACTGTTCAATCACCCGGCGTCCTGAAAAGCCTATATTCCCAGCATATCTATCAAACAGCCGAAGGCCGCGTGATCCATACCCAATTGCTACACCTCCCAGCGTAGGATCGGTTATCAAGGTTATGACCTTCTGCCCGGATCGCTCAACCTTTGAGATCGCAATATGAGCCTTCGGAATACTCACCATTGAAGAGCAGCCTTCATGCATTCGCGCACCTCCACCGGCTGCCTGTAATACCATTGGCTTTTGCGTCTGAATGGCGATTTCTGCCGCACGCCAGATCTTTTCTCCGGAAGACATGCAGAAAGAGGCACCTAAAAACCCAAAATCGGCACCGCAAAATACTACTTCGATATCATGGATTACCGCGTCACCAGTTATCATCGCTGTCATCAGTCCCGTTCTCTCCCTGACCTCAATAAGCTTTCTAGCATAATCCGGGAATCCAAGAATATCTTTGTCAACTATCAGCCTTGTATTTTGATGCTCAACAAATGTGTCCTCG
>JAZGBQ010000061.1:0-3596 GCA_036476435.1 Fidelibacterota bacterium | reverse complement strand
ATCGGCTGAGATCACAGATCATGAGATTATTATCAAGGATGGAAGGAAACGATTTTTGGAAATGTCATGAGCACTGATTCGAGACGCAGCTGGGGAACCCATGGGATTCGAGGGTGTTACCCGCGATGTTACCGAGCGTAAAAGATCCGAGAGAGCAATAAAGCAATCCGAACAGGCCTATAATGCCCTATCGGAAAAATTAACTAAAGCCAACAAGATGAAAGAATTGCTCCTGGATATCATCAGCCATGATCTGATGAACCCGGCGGGAGTGATACAGGGGATGTCGGAGTTATTGGAGAATGAATTTCCTGACAATACGATGGCGGGTGTGATCAAGGATTCAAGTGAGAGTTTGATCAGGGTCATTAAGAATGCAGCTACCCTGTCAAAAATATCCATGGGTGAAAAGATAAAAACGGAAGTTTTGGATCTGGTTAAAATAATACAGGAAGTAGTCCCGGAGTTTTCTTTACAGCTGGAAGGATCCGGTATGACCTGTGAGTTTAAATTGCCCAAAACGATCCGGATCAAGGCTAATCCAATTATCGCTGAAGTGTTTAAAAATTATATCAGCAATGCTATAAAATATTCTGCAGCCGGGAAAAGAATACTTTTTGAATCCAGGCTGAGTAAAAGTGCTGTTACGATCAACGTTATCGACTTTGGTCCCGCCGTTCCCAAAGAAAAACGGGAATTGATATTTGAAAGGGAATTTCAATTGGAGAATAAAACCAGAAAAGGTAAAGGGCTGGGATTAGCTATTGTGAAGCGTATTGCCTTGGCGCACAACGCGACCGTGGGAGTAAAACCTAACAAACCGGAGGGGAATATTTTCTATATAAAGATACCCAAGAAGTTGTGATCATGATAATTTGTACTTGCAGACAGACCGTAAGACAATAGTTTAGTTCCTGAAAATAAAATTTTCATCTCAAGATGGCGATAATCCTGCTAACTGAATACAAGTATATCAAGGGCAACATTTATTATATAAAAAAAGGGCTCCAAAAGTGAAGCCCTTTTCATTTAATAATGTTCTATGTTATGGTTTATGGTACATCTATCCGTGTTGTTCCGTATACCACATAATCATAACCAAGGTCTGGAGTATAGTTCCATTCAGAGGGAACCCCCTCTGTAGATGGACAATACATTAGACTCCACTCGGCAAGTTTCACATTGATTTCGATTTCTTCTCCTGATGAAGCCGTAACATCTACTGCGATAGTTATATCACCATGCCCATCCGCATCTGCCATAAAATGAAAAACATTACAATTATATTCATTTAGTACAACCCAGCCATCAGGTATAACTACCTCAACAAAATAATAAATCCCTGGTGTTAATTTTTGAGCCTTAATGCGCATTGTTAATGTTGTACCATCTAAACTGTATTTTGCATTTGCAAAAGGTTCTGTATGTCCCAATAAAAGCCAATCCGGGTCACCGCTTTTACCTTGAAATTTATAGGTTTCAGTTAGACCCTTTTTAGCAAAACTGACTTCAAACCTATCCACTGGATCAGCCATGGCAAATTGTTGATCTAGTGTAGTTGGTTCCATGGGGCTTGTTGAATTTTCGCACGATACGAAGATAAAACACAGTGCGGCGAGTATTAATATTGTTGTTCTCACGATATTATTCCCTCCTATATTATATAGATAATGAACAAGGCAGTAAGTGCACTCCCCCCGCTCACTATTGTAAATACACTGTGCGGAATATAAAATAAAAGGGATAAAATGCACAATCGGGGAAACCTGATAAGTGGGTTCGATTATCCTGATAATGTTGTGAAACGGTTTGTTATTAATAAGTTACGTGATTGTTGCAGATTAAATCATTCTATTCGAGCGATGTGATACCTGCCCGGATGGCGTACTTGGTGAGTTCGGCAATACTTTTTACATTCACCTTATCCATGATATGCATGCGGTGGGTTTCGATCGTCTTGACACTGAGATGGAGATTCTGGGCAATTATTTTTGTTGTGAATCCTTCAGCCAGCAGCTGCAGTATTTCGTATTCTCTTGAGGTGAGAAGATGGGGATCCTGGTCTTCACTCAGATTTTGTACAAAATCCTGAACTATCATTCCCGTTAGATCGGGGCTGATGTACATATTGCCGGCACTGATCTGTTCAATTGCCTCAAGGAATTCTTTCTGGTCACAATTCTTGTGCAGATACCCGGAAGCGCCAGCGGCCAGAATTTCAGATATAAACTGTTTATCTACATGGGCTGAAAGTGCCAGCACCTTGACATTATCACACTCTTTGATAATCTTTCGGGTTGCCTCAATGCCATTCATTATGGGCATGGTCACATCCATAATAGCAAGGTCCGGTTTGTATTTTTTACAGCCTTCCAACGCTTCACTGCCATTGGATGCTTCAAATACGATTTCTATGTCATGGAACTTATTTAGGATGGCTCTGAGTCCCTGTCGGAACAGACTGTGATCATCAGCTATTAATACTTTATTAATCATGGTCTATTTTAATGGAATTTGGTGAATATTAATATATATGTTAATTATGTATCCAGAGAAATACCATACTTACAAATGAGTATTTTTTGATTTTTTTACTACTATTCTTTGAAAATCATATTGTGAACCAAATATTACCATGGTTATCAGGGTTTTCGAAGGTTCAAATCAGGAGTTTCGCAGTTGAAATTTGGATATTGAGTACCTACATTTTATGGATAAAATCAATTTGATTTTATTGTATTTTGGTGAGATAAAATATTGTAGGGACTAGTATGGCCATTCCATCGGGTGAAAAATTTACGGTGCTGGTAGTGGAGGATAATGCGGCACATCGGGAATATATAACCTACCTGCTTAAAAAACGCGGCCTGAATATTGTCAAAGCCACGGATGGCGAATCAGCCGTAAAACTTCTAGACGGATTGAAGATTGATTGTGCTCTCCTTGACATTCACCTGGGAAAGGGGATGAGTGGGATCCAGCTCATGGTCGAGCTGAGGAACAAGGACAAGTACAAAAAAATTCCTATCATATCCGTAACCGCCTTCTACAGCAAGGATAATAAGGAAGCATTCATCAACCAGGGATTTACGGATTTTATTGCGAAACCCTTTAATTATAATCAACTGGATGAGATGTTACATAATTACCTTTATTTTGCTTAATAGATATTTTAGTACTGAAGAGAGGGAAATATTTTTTAAAGAGGGAGAGGGAGACATGGCAGAAGTATCGGTCCATCAATTCACGGCCTTAGTTGTCGAAGACAATGAGGCACACATGGAATACCTGACCTACCTTTTAAAAAGACGCAGAGTCAATGTTATCAAGGCCGCATCCGGAGAAGATGCTCTTGAAAAATTGGATGGACAAAAAATTGACTATGCACTGCTTGATATAAACTTAGGAAAAGGGATGAGCGGGTTTCAACTAATACGAGAGCTCAGGCAAAAAATCAAATATGAAGATATTCCCATTTTTTCTGTTACTGCCTACTTTTCACATTATGATAAACGTGCATTGTTAGAGGAAGGGTTTACAGACTTAATACAAAAACCTTTTGATTATGATCTGCTTGATAGCAAACTTAATAATTA
>JAZGBQ010000060.1:0-2749 GCA_036476435.1 Fidelibacterota bacterium | reverse complement strand
ACAGATATTCCGGATATTTTCCCAGGAGTTTCCGAGTTAAGTAATATTCTCATCTTCTTATCCGCGAGGGCACTCTTTGGTTCCATTTTTTTTGAGTAAATCCAAGCATCTAAGGCGCTAAAAACGTGATTAAATATAATCGTGGTAAGTGCAAAATTAGCTATATTAAAGAAGTCATTGCTATCTTTCCTCTGATTGAGATAGGAATTTCTATGAGGAGTCTGAATTATTATTTCGACATAGTCTCCGACATCCTTCTCAACAATATACCAATCGTTGAGAGCATCATCCCAGCCGGCAACAAATTGATCATATTTACCAATATTTTCATAAAAATCCCTATTCCTGACAACTGTTGCATTCAATTCCGGAAAATAATGTAGTGTATCCGAAGAGATATAGCGACCGTCAACCTCCAGGAGGAGATGATGACTGCCAATTACCGATACATCATATACTTCAGTGTAATCCAACCTTATTTCGCTGAGAAGTGATAGTGAGGTACGTGCCCATCGGGACACATCCCAATATTGGTCCGCGAATGATTCATATTTATTTCTAAGATCTTCAGCCTGTCGTTTCCCATGCCATAATTCGTATAATGCAATAAACTCAATACTAGCAAATAATGCTGATTTCCAAATCGGTGCCTGTTGAATTATTTGTCCTGTCCCCGGCAAAATCAACGATGCTATAACACTGAGTGTCTTTTTATTGAATTGTCCTGTGGATACTTGAATTCCATAGGCTTCAGAAGAAGTGAACTGCTGGGTGTAAAACTGTGAACTATAACGATTATCATAATTTGATAAGGGTTTACTAGCAAAAATTTGGGAAATAAGAATAATAAATATTATTGAACGCTTATGAATCATGGATTTCAAAATCCGAATAACATCGTGAAGTAAATTCGGTTCTCATTACCGTATGTAAATGTCTGATCTTCAATCGTAGTAGAAAATATCGAGAGTCCCCGGTGCACTTCAAAGCCAATAGCCAATGGTACGTGGTAAAATGAGAATCCACCTATTCGTAATTGGATACCCGCCGACAATTTTGGTTCAAGCTTTTTTGTCCATGCGTCCCCATATTGAATCATAATACCCAACGTGCTATTTTGTAATGAGACAGTGCTGATAGCAAAATCTTTATCGCGGATAATGGGTAATGTAAAAGTCGCTGTGCTGTTCAGCATGGAAGCCCCGCCAATAGAATAATAGGGGTAACCACGAATTCCCGGGTATCCCCCTGAAAAGAAATGGAAAAAAGAATCTGCGTTTTTATTAGACATCCAGCCACCGTTAATCCGGATACTAATGGTCCACCTGTTCGTATTCGGAATTTCCCAATAATACTCTCCTTGCATTGACACTCGAATCAGATCATTGTCACTGAATTCTTCTGTCAGTGTACCAACATTTGATAGTGCTAATCCAGTGATAAACCGGTTCTTTTCAAAAATAAAGGACGTATTCAATTTATATCCTTTAGAAGGATTAATTTGTCTGTCATAAGTATTACCGAGCTCATTCCAGGACCATATAATACCTGCTTTAATTCCTCGAAAGTAGTCATATGCAATGCCTGTTTGTATGACTCCCGGTATTGTTTCTTTTACAAAAGCTCGATAGCGTTCCCAATTTCCAAATATATTTAAAATATGCTTCCCCATCACCGGTATTAGAACTCCGCCGCTGATTTGCAAAAACCTGTACCGGATATTTTCATCAATTTCGAATACCGAGTATTGAACTTTTTCATCAATATTTCTCGTAGAAAAATATACCTCTGCATACAAAGTAGGGAATAATCTACTGTATGAGAAATTTAGTGCTAAATCCAAATCTCCCATTGAATTCGCAGCTGCACTACCGAAAATTGATGTCCGACCCAGAATTTCCGCCGACTGAAAATAGAAACCAGGTTTAATGGTACCATAATCAATGAACACTCTGGGTGCAAAAAATAAAGGACTAAAGTTATCGGCATAGTCAACTTTTTCAATATCAGACACTTCAGCATCGATGTGATCATGGATAAAAGTGGATTTCGGTTTTACACGTACTTGTTTATACCCGACGCTCTCGTTATCAATACTTCTAATGGAATCGATAACGGCTATATGATAACGCCCTTCAGAGTATAATGAATAGGCAATCTGACCATGCTGATTTATATCCGGCATAAATGCTCCGCCATTGGTCCTGGTGATATAAGTTGAAATAGTATCGTTTTGAAGGATAAGATTGAAAATCCCATCCTTATCTGACGAATAAATCCAAGACCCTTCAGGTAATCGGATGGCCTCACGTTCGTCAACCTGGTTATCCTTAAATAAATCCACAGTTCTCAACTCATGCAGCCGAAAAGTAGCGACATTGCGAAAATGATTTAGTGTATAGTCGAAAATTAACTGGTGATCTTTCGGATCGTAATTCAAAGAATGAATTATTCGACCATCAAGAAAGTTCGTCAACCGAGATATTTTATTTGAAGATTTGTTGACAGAATAAATATTTTGAAGGCCGTTTTTCATGGAAATAAATGCTACCGAATTCTCCGCTGGAATATAAGCTGGTGCAAATGCCCGTGCGGCATGTGTCAATTGAATCTCTTGCTCCCCGCTGATTGAATATTCATATATATCGCTGTATTGATAGCCCCTGAGGTCTGGATTATCGGCTAATTTTGTATAGATTAATGTGTCATCATCAATCCAACCGGGTGCACTTTGAACTCCTGCCGAGAC
>JAZGBQ010000006.1:0-3647 GCA_036476435.1 Fidelibacterota bacterium | reverse complement strand
AACCGCCAGCACCAGAGGCAGTCATCCCGTTAACACACAAATCAAATCTATATGCAACATAAATCAAAAAATACTAACTTAAGAAGTGGTCCAAATAATGGGGGCTGGTCACTTTTTATCCGATCTTTGTTAATAAAAACAAATTTGGACATTCAAGAGATGAACTTTGTGAAGAATTAAAAAAGCATAACATATATAGTCGCAAATATTATTATCCATTAATATCTCAAGTCCCTACTTATAAAGACTTAGAATCTGCAAAATCCGAAAATTTGGCGGTTGCCGAAAAAGCTGCAAGCCGAGCGCTATGTTTACCAATTTATCCTCGATTGACGGAAGATGATGTATTGAAAATCATTAATATTATAAAAGGGGGATTTTAATAATATCTTTATTATAACCCTGTAACGGGTATTTGTGCTTAGTGAGCTTGCCGCTTGCAGACAATATAACCGGATAAAGACGCTAGTTTAAAATTTAGAAATACAATATTCTGAAGAATATTATAGTGGTGTGAAAAACAAATACAAGAAGTAAAAATTTGTAGTATTTTTTGAGATAAGAGCGAGTAGTTTTGTGAGAACGTAGATTTCTTATTATGTATCCGACAAGATTTCTTATTATGTGTCCGACAAATGGAATTTTCTTAATATATTGATATAAGTATTTTAGACGCAATATCCTTATACGCCTATTTAGAGTTGTAACAGTATTATGTGAATATCCTTTACACATTATTATATTGTTTTTTATCACTGTCCTGCTAGCTATTAGACTTTTTATTTTTTCTACCTTTGAAAGACTTGACCAGAGGCCTTCATCGTGGTGACGATATACTGAATTGTTAATATTAGCGATAAATTTCCCACCACCATGAAATCCTAATAAATGCCAGAAAGCTATATCTTCGTTCTGGACTTTGAAATAAAATTCTGGATAATCAATAATATTTCTAAATAGTGCTGTATTAGTTGGTATACCAGGACCTGCTAGCAGTATATCTTTACAATAGTCAGAACACTCATTATTAAAGCATGAATTACTTATTACTTTATTGCTTTTATCTACCACTATTGAATCATGAAAGCAGAGTACATAATCTTCATTATCTTCCAAAAAACTGACTTGTTTTTGTAGCTTAAATGGGTCAGTCCAGTAATCGTCGCCATCACACCAAGCAATATATTTACCCCGTGCTGATAGTTTAGTCCAAATTCCATTAAATATTGTCACAATACCGTCATTTTCATCAATTAATTGAGATATTTTCCTCTCTCTCAAAAATAACCTAACTTTATCAGGATGTTTTGCGGCAAATTCTATACAGATTTCTCTTGTCCCGTCAGTACTTTCATCATCGCCGATAATTATCTCAAAAGGAAAAATTGTTTTTTGCATTAGAATCCCTTTTAAGCAATCCATTATATAGGGAGCATGCTGATATGTTGTCACTGTGACGGAAACAAGCGGTTCTATGGTATTTACAATTTTTTTCTTGCCAAGATACTCTTGTTGTAATGCAAATCGCTCGTTACATATTGCTTTTATATTTTTCATGATACTACATTTTTTATCAACAGACCATTGAGTTCTGATCGTATTTCAAAAGGAATTGAAAAATATGTTATTTGTTATTTTCTTTTATTATACGGGCTGGGACACCGTAGGCAATAACATTGTCCGGAATAGCTTTTGTGACTAGAGATCCAGCACCAATAACAGTATTTTTACCCACACTACTACTATTAATTATATTCGCACCCATGCCTATAGTTGAATAGTCTCCAATTTTACTAGCCCCTCCGATATTACATCCTGGATTAAGAACAACAAACTTACCAATATTTGCATGGTGCCCAACAGTGACCCCTCTGTTTATCGTGACAAGGTTATCGAGAGTGACATACGGCGCAATTATTGCTCCTGGTCCAATGAAAACACCGGTACCTATTTCACTTTGTTTGCTAATTACTGAACTTGGATGAACAAGTGTAAAATAATCACTTTCAATTATCTTGTGAGATTTTAAAAATGAATCATACACCTTTTTCATTGTAGAAGGTCCGGTAACGCCCATAATTAAATTTTCAAAATTACCTTCCCAATCGCTATCATTTATTATATTATACTCGAATCCCTCTATTTTCTCAAGGCGGTAGGAAGGAGTTTCCTCAGTTGCGATATTTTGAATAATATTGATGGTACAAGTACATTTATAGCTCTCATATAAAGCATCCAATTTATAAGATATTGTAGAGTTACATTTCCCAAGAATGTGAATTTTCAAAACAAGTTCTCCAAATTGACGAGAATTGAGTATATAAAATAGTATTTCACTCGTTATTCACACAGTTCTACCATATTTACCATTTCCACCTTGGAGATTTAATATTTTTCTCATTTCAGATGATGGCATTATTTTTCTCTCGTTAGCTTCTGCAAGGTTGTGAATTCGTTTTAATAAATCTGAATTTGTTGCTAGTCTAGTACGTTTTTGATCGAACCAGATATTATCTTCTAGTCCAACCCGGACTCCCCCACCGCTTGCAATGGCCAGGGAATTCATCATGAACTGAGCATTACCGATACCAGCAATTCCCCAATAAGTGTTTGGAGGTAAGTCGCGAACCATCATGCCAGCGTGGAGTAAGTCTGCTTGAGCACAAGCTATATTGCCTAAAAGTAGGTTGATATAATGTGGTGCCTTAATGATACCTTTGTGCTCAAGGTATTTAGCATAATTGATCATACCAGCATCGAATGCCTCTAACTCGGGAACAATTCCTTTTTCCTTCATTTTAGAACCTAGCTTCTTGATCATGTCCGGTGAATTCATACTTGCAGTTTTGTTGAAATTCAACGAACTAAGAGTTAGACTGCCCATGTCAGGTTTTAAATCATCAGACAGGTCCAAGACCTCAGAACGCTTTTCAAATTCAGGGAAATTCCTTCCACTAGTAGTCACGCAAATGATTAATTCTTTTGTGAATTTTCTAATTCCACCAATTATTTTCTCATATAGCTCTCCCTTCCAAGTCGGTATGCCCGTCGCCTCATCTCTAGCATGTACGTGCACCATAGTAATACCAATTTCAACAGCTCTGTGTATATCTTCTACTATTTCGATAACACTTATCGGTACATGAGGAGTCATTTCCTTTACTGGAATCATCCCCGTCGGGCAAAAACTAATGCTTAATTTATTAAATTGTTCCACGATAATTTCCTTTTCCATTTATAAGTTGTTCCTTCATGCAAAATCCATATTCTTTTTCAAAGCTATGTTGTGTACTTGTAGAATACAAAAATCACACTAATAGTCTATTCAAGCTCATAATCATCTAGCATTTTACATATTGTATCAGGCGAATTAAACATCATTACATCGATAATTGATAATCCGGGTTCAAATTTTGCTCGCCTTTGATTATATTCATATAAGTTTAATTTGAGAAATTTTATATCAATATTTTCTCGTTCAAACTTACTTTTATTATAAAAACTTTTTCCACCGATCGGGTTGTAATATGATTTTATTCCAAGTGCCTTTGATATTTCCAATGCCCAATCATCTGCTTCTCTTGTTTTAGATATAGATATAGATATATCACTCTGTGAATAAATAGAATAGTTAAACTCAATAGCCA
>JAZGBQ010000059.1:0-2997 GCA_036476435.1 Fidelibacterota bacterium | reverse complement strand
AAAAGGTTTGAGGTGTGGATTTTGTCTAGTCGATGGGGGCCAATGTACGGCGGTAGCGTACCCAGAGGGTGTATGGTAGAATATCTGCTTAATACCGTATATGAATGAATGAATGAATATTTATTTTCCACGACTATTGCCGCAACAATTTATACATGTATATAATATTTAAAAAATTTAAATGAATGCAATAGCGTGGAGGAGCCTGGAAGAATCTATAAAGATTGTCGAGTCCAGGCCCCTTAGAAAAAAAACTACAACAAAAACATAATGGTATACATGTATGAAGTAGACTTCCTATAGATCCCAGAATGACCAAAATATTTAGAAGGTTAGGAGGCAACAAATAAGAAATTAATATCGAGAGTACATTGACAATTTAAATTTTTTTCTGAAACTTTTAATGTCAGGAAGCTGTTTTATGGCGCTGTCCAAGGAATTCCAAATTTTTGGGCCGGAGACACTGATGGCAAAAGAACGAAGTCTAGTAGAATGGTGTGGGATTATAAAATCGTCAGTTGATCTGGTCGCGTAGCGGTGGAAATTCGTACGTGAAATGAATGAAAATTCTAGTCCGGGAGGTAATGTATTGTTGATGAATTGAAACATGAATGAAGCCGTTTGATGAATATTAATATCGTAAATATTTAATTGTTTGGAAATCCGAAATAAAGGGGCTGAGTGGGCTCTAAAATCTGAGTTATGGATTATTCTCATGGCTCTCTTTTGCAGTAGGTATAAAGGCTCAAGACGTGTGGGGTATGTGTTTCCCCAGACAATGTTACAATACTGCAAATGGGGCAGTACTATACTAGAATATATGGTGGTAAGGGCTGAGGTTGGAAGAAGTCTCCTAATCCTAGATAAAATGCCAATAGCCTTGGATACTTTTTTGACAACGTTCAGAATTTGGTCGTGCCAGGTTAGGTTGCGGTCAATGAGAACACCCAAAAATTTTGTGACGGTAACCCTGGAGATGGAATTTAAATGAACCAAGTCAGATTTTGCATTTGGGCCAAATACCATATAATGGGTTTTCTTTAAATTAATTGACAATTTGTTAACTGCAAACCATTTCATGACTTTTTGTAGTTCGGTATTTACCGTGTTGCTAAGGGAGACAGGATTTGGGTCACTGTGGAAGACGTTTGTATCATCGGCAAAAAGAATAAAGTTTAAAATATTAGATGAGTTTGAGATGTCATTTATGTATAGTATAAATAAGAGGGGGCCTAAAATGGAACCTTGGGGCACTCCACATGTGACTTCCAAATAGGAAGAATTTATATCTTTAAATTTAACAAATTGTAGTCTGCCCGAAAGATAGCTGCGGAACCAGTCATTAGCTAAACCCCTAATGCCGTAATTATTTAATTTTGATAAGAGAATTTCATGATTAATAGTATCAAATGCTTTTGACAAGTCAAGAAATATACCGACGGAGGGATTACCAGATTCACAGTTTTTTGATATTTTATCGTAGAGTAAAGTGAGGGCCATATAGGTTGAGTATTTGTCACGGAATCCAAATTGATTATTTGATAGGTGCCTCCAGATAAATGATTTTAAACGGTTGTATGTTAAGCGTTCTAGCAATTTAGAGAAAAAATTTAGGACGGAAATAGGGCGGTAATTATTGAATAACTGTGGATTATCGTTTTTGAATATAGGGATAACTTTAGCAATTTTCAACTGGTCAGGGAAACATCCGGTGCTATACGACTTATTGAATATGTCGCATAGGGGCGCAGAAATTGACGTAATGGTGTCTTTGATTACTCGGGAAGATAGGTCGTCCGCGCCAACACTGCGTTTAATGACAAAAGCGTTAGTAATATCAAGCAATTCTTTTTCAACTATAGGCATTAGGAACATGTTATCGAGGTTGCACTCGGGCATATAATCGTGGTGAGATATAGGTAAATCAGGTATTTGAGAAGCTAGATTTGGGCCCACATTTACGAAATAATTGTTAAAGCCGTCAGCAATGGTTTTTGGATCGGATACAGTTTGTTGATTGATTAAAAATACGTCAGACGCAATTCCAGCCTTGGGAGACGAAATTAAGATTTTAAGTATACTCCAAGTATTTTTCATATTAGATCGAGCCGCAAATAATTTATCAGTATAATAATTCTTCCGCGCAATTTTTAAAATATGGGTAAGCTTATTTCGGTATTGGGCATAATTGTGCTTGTGTACAGGATTTCGAGATTTCAAATATTTATGATAAAGACGATTTTTACGTTTAACTGAAATCATAAGCCCGCGTGTCATCCAGGGATTATTTCTAGTATTGTTGGTGATTTTTTTGCGAGTAAGCGGGAAGCATTGATTATAAAATAAAGAGTATTCATTGAGAAACCAGTTGTACGCCGTATTAGGGTTATTTTCATTATAGATATCTTCCCACGTGTGTGTATCTAAACATGTGCGGAACCTGCTAATATTTGCATCGTTTATCTGCCGAGTTACTTTGTATTTAGACTTATTTTTATTACCTTTAAATTGGGGGAAACTACAAAAAACGGGCAGGTGATCGGAAATATCAGAAACCAAAAGGCATGGGGTGGGCGCGTCAACACCTAGAGCATTTGTAAATATGTTGTCAATCAAGGTAGCCGAAAATTCTGTTATCCTGGACGGTTTATCAATTAGTGGAATAAAGAAATTACTAGTCATCATATTGAAAAAGTCGTTAGTGGGTTTATGTGAGTCACAATTTAGTAGGTTTATATTAAAATCACCAAGGAGAAAACATTTATGATTTTGCCTAGATATCAGATCAAGGGTTTCCGAGAATTAACTTATCAAGATGGCTCATGATGGATCCCACCAGGGAGCTGGTCAGCCAGCTGCGACCTGATGACATCTGCCAGTGCTGTGCAAATTCGTTCAATCAGTATTTTGGTTTTATCATCTGTTGCCTGTGAATTGAGCGACCAGGGATACTTGCCGTTTGGTCTAGAGACACAATTTTCCCAATAACTTGCTTAA
>JAZGBQ010000058.1:0-2816 GCA_036476435.1 Fidelibacterota bacterium | reverse complement strand
GTTGATCGATCAAGCAGGGCATATCACTATTGAACAAATAAAATTCCCGTCAATTCATAAAAAAAGATACTTAATACTCAAATTCGCGAAGTACTCTGTTGATAGGAAAGATATATGGCTATACCATAAAACAGATCATAGGGAAGTTTATCAACAGGCATCTTCTTCAATGACCGGGTGCGATGATGTGATTTTGTGGAATACTGATGGTGAGATAACCGAAACAACCCGTGCAAATATCGTCGTTCGAATTGGCGGAAAATATTATACACCACCTGTGACTTCTGGACTTCTCGCTGGAACATACAGATCCTGGCTAATTGAGAATGGTAAAATTATCGAAAACACTATTTCGAAGAAAATGCTGGAAGGAGCGAAAGAGATTTATACAATCAATTCGGTTCGTAAATGGCAAAAATGTACACTATCAAAAGATAAATGAATGTGATGATGAACAATCCAATAAAATCCCTAATTTTACAACAGTATATTAACGTAATAGGATTACTATGAATAAACATATACATGGACATGAGGTGATGCAAATGATGCTGGGATCCGGGAGAGTATTTACCAGGGATTCCCTCCGATCGGCAATCCATAAGATATTTGGAACTGATACAAGATTCTATACTTGTTCAGCCGAAAATATGACAGCTGATGAACTTATAGATTTCCTAAATATTCGGGGAAAATTCTTGCCGGAAGATGGTGGCTTTGTGACCAATGAAACTATGATTTGTGACCATGACTAGCCCTTCAGCTTTATAAATATAATTTACCTAAATAAAATTTCAGTTGATTTAATCCCCCAGCAATCACCAAGATTCAATTCCATCCTAAAATAACATCGAAGGTAGTTATGAAAGAGTATTTATTTCATCGTGTCAAATTCACTAGGTATTCCCGAACCGAGATGATTAAGCGGTCAGAGGAATATTTAAACCAAATACGGCGGCGACGCACCGTGAGAGAATTTTCCCAGGAGGAGGTACCGAAGGACGTTCTTGAAAACTGTCTTCTCGCGGCAGGCAGCGCACCAAGTGGTGCGAATAGACAACCCTGGTATTTTGTAATCATTTCCGATCATAAAACAAAAAAACGTATACGCTTAGCTGCCGAAAAGGAAGAAAAGGATTTTTATGATCACAGAGCAACCGCAGAGTGGTTAAAAGACCTGGAACCCCTTGGAACCGATGATAAAAAACCATTCCTAGAGTTTGCTCCTCATTTGATTGTGATCTTTCAAAAAAAATACACTATCGGTGAGGACCGAAAGAAACATATTAATTATTATGCACCTGAATCTGTGGGTATCGCCACAGGGATACTGATTTCCGCGCTTCATTTCTCAGGTCTTGCTACGCTAACCCACACCCCTTCCCCGATGAAATTTCTGAATAAAATATTAGATCGTCCTGATTCCGAAAAGCCGTTCCTAATACTGGTGACAGGTTATCCTTCAAAAAATGCTGTGATTCCCGATATTAAAAAGCTTCCACTAGATAAGATTACGACTTTTGTGGATAATTGATGTGATTATGTCAAACGAGAAACCGATATAACTGCCTAATTTTAGATCATGCTTGAATATGGGAAAATTGCTGTCTGTTTCGACTTTGATAAAACACTGATTATTAAAAAAATAAAATGAATCTTAATAGTCCTATCATAAAAATTTGTTGTATACAAGACCGGGCTGAGGCCCAACTTGCAATATCCCTGGGTGCAAATGCGCTGGGATTAGTATCAGACATGCCTTCGGGACCGGGAGTAATCTCTCTTGACCAGATACGAGATATTGCTGTATTCATCCCAAAACCCGTTGAGTCAGTTCTACTTACGAGTGAACAAAGCAGCGAAGGGATTTTAGAGCAAGTTGAGTATTGTAAGCCTACCGCTATCCAAATTGTTGATAAACTATTAATCGGCTCACACCAAGATATTCGTGGTGAATTTCCGGAGTTGATCATAATTCAAGTAATTCATGTTACTGGAATTGAATCGATCGTCGAGGCTGAAAAAGTATCATCCAGCGTCGATGCGTTACTTCTAGATTCAGGCAACAAATTGCTCGCCACTAAAGTACTTGGTGGCACCGGAAAGGTTCACGATTGGTCAATCAGTAAACAAATATGCAAGTATGCCCAAATCCCTGTTATTCTGGCTGGTGGTCTTGATCAAACCAATGTTGGAGAAGCTATCAGGACAGTAAATCCGGCAGGTTTGGATGTTTGTAGTGGCGTAAGAACGAACGCTAAATTGGATAAAGTAAAACTAACTTCTTATATGAATAATATTCAGTGGCCTGATTAAGAAGATTCTTCCAAAATAACAAATTAATAATGACCGGATGACCAAATTTTGATCGCATGATTTGAATTGATTATTTAGACGATCCAAGTTTATCTTATTTCTGTTTTTCAGCAAGTTCAACCAACACCCCACCTGTTGAATGAGGGTGAATAAATGCCACAAGATACCCTTCGGCACCAACTCTTGGTTCATGATCGATCATTTTAATATTATTATTTATAAGTTCTTTTATTGCTAACTTTATATTATCTACTTCAAGACATAGATGATGTATGCCGGTTCCCCTTTTGGCAATAAATTTCGCTACCGGGGAATCTGTACCGATTGCTTCCAGTAACTCGATCTTACCGCCACCGGTTTCATATATGTCGGTTTTGACTTTTTGGTCTTCAACCGTTTCTGTGTTTCTATGTTTAAGACCAAGTGCCAGATTCCAGAATTTGTCGCCGCTGCCATGGCTTGATATTGCGATTCCTATATGTTCAATTCCTAATATCTTC
>JAZGBQ010000057.1:0-3478 GCA_036476435.1 Fidelibacterota bacterium | reverse complement strand
GATTGCACCAGCACATAGGATCACTTCATTATTTACAGTAATATTCTCCAGTTTGTTGCCTTTTTTTATTGTTATGGATTCAGCACGTTTGTTATTAAAGTTGATAGACCTGACATCTGCCTTGGTAATAACCTTTAAATTAGGACGTTTAGTCACCGGCCTCAGAAACGCATCAGCGGAACTCCAGCGTCTGCCGTTATGCATATTCAATTGATATGTCCCTAATCCTTCCTGAATTTCACCATTAAAATCGTTATTTGATGGAATACCAACCTCTGCCCCGGCCTCTGTTAAGACATTACAGAGAAAGTGAGGGGCAGGAGGATCCTCAACATACAGAGGCCCACTGTCACCATGCAGTGGATCAGAACCCAAACGTATGTTCTGTTCAGATCGTTTGAAATAGGGTAGAACTGCTTGCCAGTCCCAACCGCTACATCCCAGCTCCGACCAGCGATCATAGTCACTGGGCCTGCCACGAATATAGACCATGCTATTAATGGAACTGGAACCACCAAGCGTTTTACCACGGGGGATAGGGATGGACTGGTGTTTCAATTGTGTCTGGGGTGTTGAAGTGTATAACCAGTTAAAGCGTGGGTGCTTCATCAAACTGATGAGGCCAATCGGGATTTTAATCCTTATATCATTATCATTTGGCCCAGCTTCAATTAAACAAACACTTTTGGTTTTATCAATGCTTAATCTGTTTGCCAAACAGCATCCAGCAGAACCGGCACCAATGATTACAAAATCGAATGTTTGCATGGATAGTTTCAATTAATTGATTGAATAAAAATTACGAGCTGTGTCAGCAAAGAGTTGTTGCTTTTCATCAAGACTGAATTCTTTAATGATCTCCATATAAGCATTCCAGACAGCATGATAATCAGCGTATAGCTTTTCTACGGGAAAATTTGAACCAAACATACATCGTTCCGGAGTGAAAATATCAATAACATTTATGATTATTGGGCGAATACTGTCAACGGTCCATTCATGATCAAACATGCCAAAGCCGGAGATCTTGCAATAAATGTTAGGTAACTCTGCCAATTTCTTTATTTGTGTTTTCCAAAATAAAAAACCTTCATCACTTTGATCGAAGGGAGAGCCACAATGACACAAAGCAACCTTAAGTTCCGGAATTTCGACGAAAATTTCTCTTGCCTTTGAGATTTGAGACGGGATCAGTTGTAAATCGAAGGACAAATCATATTCTGCAATTCTGGATAAATTTTCTATCCATATTGGATTATCTAACAGCATAGCACTACCTGTATTCGCGTCTTCTTCGGGAGAACGTCCTACAATTTGTCGTAGCCCACGCAGATTGGGATAGTTACGATGTTCCTGGAGTTTTTCCATCGCACCTGTATCAACCAGGTTACAAAAAGCAACGATACCCTGGGGGAAGCCCTTGCTATCTTTGGCATCAGTAACTGATTGTAACCAGCGGGTTTCGTCTACAGCCTGATCTTCATCGACACCGACTTGTATATGCACCGATGCTGAAACAGGCAGATCACCAATGTCGGCAAAGAAATCCTGAACTAAATAATCCTTTTGAATCGGAGTAGGATCACCAAAAAATCGTTTCACTCCTTTTGCCATTAACCAGGGGTAGTGACAGGCCTGGAGATCCCAGAGATGGTGATGCGCATCAATTATCGACAATTGTGAATCCATTTAAATTTTCGTATAGACCTGACGCAGGACCACAAGCTCAGCAAAAACTGTCCATTCTTCTGCAATTTTATCCTCGATAAAACGCCAGTATTTACAACCTAGAATTAACAGATCCTTGTGAGAGGGTGCGCCAAAAGTACCTACCTTGCCGTGTAAGCCGGTTAGCGTCCAACGGACAGCAACATCAAGGTCACCATCCCGGTATGGGATTGGACATATATGATCAATACTTATTTTGATATTAGACAAGGTATTCAATTTTTAACTTGGGTTTGTTACAACTCATCAGAATTCTCCTTTTACATAACTGTTAGTTAGTTCATACACTAGGATAGGACTCGGTTAGTAGTTAAGACTTCTTTTATTTCATCCAGTATTGCTGGATCATCGATAGTGGCAGGCATGGTGTAATCTTCCCCGTCAGCCATTTTACGCATAATGGCCCTGAGGATTTTTCCAGAACGAGTTTTGGGTAAGCGCTTTACCACATGCAAACGACGAAAGCTGGCTACCGGGCCAATTTTCTCTCGTACCATGGTTACCACCTGCTTAGCTAACTCTTCTTCACTCAATGTGAAGCCTGACTTTAACACCGCTAAGCCTATGGGAACTTGGCCTTTGCTTTCATCGGCAACCCCAAATACCGCACATTCGGCGACTGCGCCATGGCTGGCAATAACCTCTTCCATGGCACCAGTAGAAAGACGGTGACCGGCCACATTGATAACATCATCTAATCGGCTCATGACATAGATGTAACCGTCTTCATCTATATAACCAGCATCGCCAGTAGCGTAGTAAGCAGGGAACTCATTTAGGTAACTATCAATAAAACGCTGATCATCTTGCCATAAACTCACTAAGCAGCCTGGGGGTAAGGGAAGCTTTAGCACGATAGCGCCGGTTTCCCCCACTGCAACAGGATCCCTCTCAGCATTCAGCACCTGCACGTCGAATCCGGGTACCGCTTTAGTGACGCTGCCATATTTGATGGGCATTAATCCAAGGCCTAGGCAATTGGCTGCCTGTGGCCAACTGGTTTCGGTTTGCCACCAGTGGTCTATGACCGGGACCTGTAATTGTTTTTCAGCCCATTGAATGGTATCTGGATCAGCCCGCTCGCCAGCCAAAAATAATGCCCGCAAACAACTGGTATCATATTGTTCTAAGCATTTGCCCTCAGGATCTTCTTTTTTGATTACCCGAAAAGCTGTCGGCGCGGTAAATAATGTCCGCACTTGATGCTGTTCAATCACCCGCCAGAAAGCGCCGGCATCGGGAGTCCCCACAGGCTTTCCTTCATACAGCAGTGTGGTATTACCATTGAGTAAAGGACCATAGACAATATAGGAATGTCCCACCACCCAACCGACATCCGACGCCGCCCAATAGACTTCACCGGCCTGTGTCCCATAGATATTTTCCATGGACCACTTTAAGGCCACCATATGACCACCGTTGTCCCGAACCACCCCTTTCGGCACCCCTGTGGTGCCTGAGGTGTAAAGTATATAAAGTGGATCCGTGGCAGCCACCGGCACACAGGCTTGGGGCCTGGCTTTGCTTAATTCTATGTTCCAGTCAAGGTCACGCCCTGGAACCATAGTCAGTGCCTCCGGCGCACTATCCCGTTGGTAAATAACACAGTGCTGAGGTTTGTGATGGGCCAGCTCGATGGCAGCATCTAACAAGGGTTTGTAGGCAACGATACGATTAGGTTCAATACCATGGGATGCAGATAAAATAAGTTTTGGCTCAGCATCATTGATACGCTTGGCCAGCTCTTCTG
>JAZGBQ010000056.1:0-6352 GCA_036476435.1 Fidelibacterota bacterium | reverse complement strand
TTGCCATTGCAAGAGCCATTTTACGTCAGCCTAATCTACTTATCCTTGACGAACCTACGACTCATCTTGACCGAATTGCAATCAATGACCTTTTTATTAATCTCAAACGGTTGCCTAACAGCCCAGCGATCCTTTTAATCAGCCATGATGAAATCATTGTTGATCTCTGCCGGAGGGTCCTAGAGCTTCAGAATCATAAATTGACTGTGACCAGATCAGAATAATCTTGGACATTCAGCTGCCTCTGAAAAATATTCAAAATGGAATTGAATATGACATATGATCAAATCCCTGTCGATTTCTGGCCTGACGAGCTACAGCAGCTACTTTTAAAGGCAACCATATATCAGGGCAAGGATTGCGTAGATGCCTGGAATCACTGGACAAACTTGGCGGATACCGACCATCTTGATCCGGGTTCCCTGAGGCTATTTCCACTGCTTTATAAAAACCTGATTTCCAATGGCATTGACCATCCGTTGTTAACAAGGCTAAAGGGTATCTATAAAAAAACCTGGTATAAAAATCAAATGCTTCTGTACCAGGTTCAACATCTGTTATCCGTATTTGATAAAGCTGAAATAAATATTTTACTCATGAAGGGAATGGCTCATTCCTTGTTATACTACAAGGATTTAGGTGTGAGACCCATGCATGATTTCGATGTTCTGATTCCCATCAAGCACGTTCCCTATGCAATGAATTATCTGGTAAAGAACGGATGGAAGCCCGTTGAGCGTCCTTACCTTGCCACAACTATCCCTTCCGACAATTACTTTCGTACTCTACATAGTGATGGTTTTGCTAATTCAAATGGTGAAGAGGTTGACCTACACTGGCATGTTTTAGCTGAGTGTTGTTATGATGAGGCAGATGAATTTTTTTGGCAAGGATCCGTTCCTTTAACAAAAGGTGATCTAAATACACGGACCCTCAATTCCACGGATCATCTGGTTCATACATGCGTACATGCATTTCGCTGGGATACCGCAACTGTACTTCGCTGGATACCTGATACAATGACGATCCTCAGAACCTCGGCTGAACAATTGGATTGGGATCGTGTACTCTGGGTTGCAGAGGAGTTTCGTCTGGTTCTCCAGCTTCGATCTGCATTCAATTATCTGACAGATGTATTTGGTGCGTCTATTCCAATTGAAGTACACCAGAAACTGGAGCAACTACCGGTTACCCGATTAGAATTAAAGGAAAATCGGATACGCACATCTAATCGTTTAATTGTCGGAAACTGGATAGCGGATTATTACCGATTCCGGACCTATTCCCGAATTTCAAAGCAAAAAAACGGACTGCTAAAATTATTCTACTTACCACTATTTTATAAAAATATTTGGGGAATTCGTTCCTGGTGGAGAATGCCGTTTGTTTTGTTGCGGAAAATTATCAGCCGCTCAATAATTATGATAACAAGGAAGCCCAGGAATGCTTACTGAGACAATTTTCTCTTTCTGGGAACCGCGTGGAACTATGCCGGCTTATGTGGCATTATGCAGAAAAAGCTGGGACAAGAATCTCCCTAATTTTGAGATCATTGATCTCGATCATTCAAATCTATCTGGTTTTATTAGTGCCGGAAGTCTCGATATAACTCGTCTAAAGAAACTTCCATATCCCATGCAAAAGGATGCCATTATGGTGGCGGTATTAGAACATAATGGTGGGATTTTCATGGATGCGGATACGCTTATTGTAAGTTCTTTGCAGCCCGTTTTTCATCTGTTGGAACAAACGGACATCGTTCTTTTTAATACCCATCTCGGTTTCATGGCCGCAAATTCTGAATCAATCATACTCGGCGATTGGCTTGAAAGAATACGCAACGATCTCAGTCTGTTAAATGCGCCAAGGTATACAACCGAAGACCTTGGCTGGGACTATATCGGCAATCGACTACTAGCAGATATTATGAACCAAATGGCTCGGGACTCTGCTGCTGGTGGTCTTTCGCGAATCTTGGTACTAAATCCTCTTATTTCCTTAATGGATAGTCTGAAAAACGTTAATTCGTTAGCTAAAGTATGGTCATCCATCAACTTGAATCGAATCCGGGCAGCTCTCTGGAACAAGAAGATAAATTTCCTGTTTAACACTGAATTTATAAATCACCTTCGGATGCTGGATCGAAAAAGATACGGCTTTATTTCCGAGGCGGTGTATTACGGATCAAAGTACGATGATCCCCAGAATAAATATGTGCAATTCTGGTTTAGCGGCGAACACGATACGGAAATGATTTTTTCGATAAGTAAAATGGTCATTGGTTTACACAATTCCTGGACTCCGGAATGGTACAAACAGCTCTCCGAAAAAGAGGTCCTGGCACAGGATTGTCTGCTGTCAAAAACCATCAGGCATATTCTTGCAGAATAATGTGAGCCAGCTGGTAACCGCTCCTTTTAATTTCCTGATTCTATCTCCACCATAATATAAAATCTATCTGTCGCCGCCTGCCAATTTTCCATTTCACGTCCCGCTAACAGCTGTGTCTGCCATTGGGACGTCGGGTAAAGGAACTGCAGCTCTTCATCTTTAAAACCCGCCTTTACCGGCATAGTAAAGTCCGGCACATTGGCTTGCCAGCGATACTCAAATCGATCCTCGAACTGCCGCACCTGGAGAACAGGCAGTTGCGCATGATAAAGGTATTGTTCAAAAATGGGTTTCAGGTCCCGGTCCAGATAATTATTAAAATAATTAATGACCTCATCTGTAAATATATTCCTGTGCTTGAAGTGATTGGCATAATCATAGACGAAGGACCACCACAACTCATCGTCATCAATAATGCTCCTGATGGTATTCAGGAACAGGGCACCCTTAAAGTACATGTCGCCGGTTGGCCAGTGATTCACAGCCGTTGGTCCAATGATAGGTTCCCGGTTAGCTATCATATCGCGTTCCTGGTAGCCGTTCATATACTTCAGCGCGTCCTTATAACCCCACTGACATTCGACATACACCGCTTCGGCATAGGTACCCCAGCCTTCATGGATCCAGGCATCCGAAACATCATTTGCGGAGATGCTGTTGCCGAACCATTCATGGGCACTCTCATGGACGATGATAAAATCGAACCTGGTACTGATCCCCACCCCGGTCCAGTCCCGATCCAGGTACCCGTTCTTGAATAAATTACCGTAGGTGATGGCACTCTGATGCTCCATGCCTGAATAAGGAACTTCGATGAGCTTATAACCGTCATTCGGGAAGGGATAATCACCGAAATGTTCTTCAAAACATTCCAGCATGGGAACCACCTGCTGAAACTGTCTTTTAGCCTGTTCCAGATGATAAGGTAATACGTAATAGTCTAACATCATTCCTCGATATTCTTCTGAAAAATGGGTGTAGTTGCCAATATTAAGCGATACACAGTAATTATTGATAGGATAGTGAACAATCCATTCGTACCTGGTAAGACCATTTTCCAGTTCAGTGATCGCTTCAAGTTTTCCGTTGGATACATCCATGACTCCCGCTGGTACCGTCACACTGATCCGCATGCTGTCCGGTTCGTCCGGCTGCTGATCCTTATTTGGCCACCAGAGACTGGCGCCGATGCCTTGGCAGGCCGTAAAGATCCAGGGGTTCCCCAGGGAATCTTCTTTAAATGACAGCCCACCGAAGCGCCCGGTTTCAATGGGATTTCCGGAATAGAAGAATTCAACATGATGCCAGGAACCTTTTTTCAGCTGCTCTGGAAAATCGATGAAGACCGCATTGTATTCCCTGGTATAATCCAGTTTCCTGCCCTGGTATAGGATACTGTCCACGTCCAGGTTGTCAAAAAGGTCAATCTGAATGCGATCACCGTCTTCAAGCATGGCAAACTCAATGGTATTACTGCCCATGATATACTTACGGGCAATATCAATCTGGATGTCAAGCACATAGGTCTTAATATCGTTATTGGCCCGGTAAGTGCCGTAAGATCCGCGTAGAGTATCCGCTTTTGTGAAAACCAGCTCCGCTTCAATGGGATTTACCAGAGAGCTGTCATAATCCAGGTACATCACATTGGTCTGGGCGATGGCATTAGACTGAATCGAAGCACGTTTGTAATTCTTGGCAGTGAACTCTATCTCCGATGGTAAAAAATTCCCTGGAATACGGCTAGTTCCCCATCGATCGGTTCGAACGGCATGACGAAAATCCTTCAAATATACAAGGACTCCCTCGACGGGGATCTGTGTGGCCGCATCCAGAACAACAATGTTCAATTCGCCAGTACTTTTTTCACCACAACCATCGATGGTAATGGTGACAATAATCAGTGTAAGTATTGTAGTTGTGTATCGTCTTATTACCTTCATCCTATTTTTCCCCCGTTACTGATTCTTCACAGCATTCCAGATGGCATCCATTTCCTCCAGTGTCGCTTCAGCCACTGTTTTGTTCCGGCGCTGAAGTTCTTCTTCGACCTGCTGAAATCGCCATACAAATTTTTTATTCGTCTTCCGCAGGGAATCCTCGGCTGAAATATCCAGAAAACGTGCCAGGTTGACGATGGAGAACAAAACATCCCCGATCTCTTCTTCCATATGATCCTTCTTACCCTCGAATTGTGCCTCGCGCAGCTCCTGGATCTCTTCATGGACCTTTTCCCAGACCTCATCCACCTGCTCCCAGTCAAATCCGGCGTAGCTAGCCTTCTGTTGCAGTCTCTGAGCCCGGATCAGGCTCGGCAGGTTCCCAGGTACACCGTCAAGCCTGGAATGACGCCCTTTTTCTTCATGTTTGACCGCTTCCCAATTCTGTTTAGCATGGAACGCTGCATCTGCTTTTTTGTCACCGAATACATGGGGATGCCGACGAACGAGCTTGGAATTGATGGTATCCAGGGAATCGACGATAGTGAAGCGACCCTCTTCCTCTGCCATGATTGCCTGGTAAACTGCATGGAGCAGGATATCGCCTACTTCCTCTTTCAGAGTATCCCAATCCTCTTCGTCAACGCTCTCCATGACCTCATAGGCTTCCTCCAGAAAAAAGGGTAAGATGGAGGCTGGCGTCTGTTCCCGGTCCCAGGGACACCCATCCGGAGCTCTCAGACGTTTCATGATCCGAACCAATTCTTCAAATTGTCCCCCAATCTTTTGATGGGATCGATTGCTATTATTAGTTGTTGGTGCCGGTATTTTTGTTGTCAAATTTTACTCCAATAGATACTATTCATTCGGTTTTCTCAATCAATAATTTCTTCCAATGCGGACGACGGACTGACGCTGTGTGGTACGCATCAAATCAGGCCTGAACATCGTTCAGGATCTGCCAGTTAATCTCTCTCAAATAGGAATCCTCTTTTTCACGCATTGCTTTCTTACTATCAATGTCCTCGTCATCATAACCGATCAGGTGCAGGCCGCCATGAATGATCACGCGGGCAAGTTCACAGCCCAGCTGCTGCTGGTAGGTCCGGGCATTGGCTTTAACGCGCGGCAGGCTGATGTAGATCTCGCCTTCAATCTCATCATTGTTAGCATTACTGTTATCAGCATTAGTATCGGTATCGGCATCAGTGTTCAATCGGAAGGCAATAACGTCAGTATACTGGTGAACATGAAAATACCTTTCTTTCAGTTCACCTAGTGTTTCATCATCACATAGTACCAGGTTGATAGTGTAATTCGAAATACCTTCTGACTCAAGAACAGCGGTCAGGATGATTTCCATTGCAGCGGTATATTCTGGCGCTACCGAGACAACGGGCGCAAGGGAATCCACATTAATGACATTCATCTATTTAGCAGGATTTTTTTTATGACCGGAAGTTGAGGCCTGTGCTGCTGTCGAGGAGGACTTTGGTTTAGGTGCGGGTTCGGGGGCCGACGTAGATTCCGGTTCCAGGCTGGCCTCCGGGTATTCTAATCGAATATGGTAGATCCCCCTCAAGACCGGCAGCATTCCTGAACTGCTGTCAACGGCACCCTTGATGCGCTGCAGCTCATCGAGCGTCAGGGGACATTCATCAAGTTGGCCGTCGTCGACACGGTTTTTGATAATCTTATCGATCATCCCCTCGATCTTCATTATATCTCGTTCCTTCAAGGAGCGCACGGCCGCTTCCACCGCTTCACAGATCATCAAGATCCCTGTTTCCTTGGTATTGGGTTTTGGCCCCGGGTAACGAAAGGCAGTCTCATCAACCTTTGATGGATCGCCAACCGCTTCTACGGCAACCCGATAAAAATATTCCACCCGCGAGGTCCCGTGATGCATGGGAATGAAATCCCTGACGATCTTGGGCAGGGCATATTCTTCCGCCAGTTGAAGTCCTTCACTGATATGATTTTTAATGATCTTGGCACTCATCACATGGGTTAGTGAGTCG
>JAZGBQ010000055.1:0-13737 GCA_036476435.1 Fidelibacterota bacterium | reverse complement strand
ACTAATGAATTAGCATCCAAGGAATGGCATAAGGAAATTTTACCGGAAATAGCGGTCCTGGTTCCATCCAATTATTATTATCAATATCCTCATGACTATGAGACGCAATTTGCCCACTGGTACCCTTTGTACCTGGAAGTATTTAGCCAGCTTAAACGCACAAATCTCCAGCCCAGACTCTTGCTGGAGCCGGCGATTGAGCTGGAAAACAACGGTCACCTATCCCATGAATTAAATTTAGATCCTGAGCAGCATCCTGTATTAATATTACCGCGACTGAAAAGAATAACAGCGGTTTTCTGGCAAAAAATTATAAAGTATGTAGTTTCTGGCGGGACTTTGTATACCAGCTTTGCGCAAGATCACTGGATTCCGGATTGGGAGGAGTTTTTTGGGATAAATTCTGATTTGAAATTTGGAATCCCGGCTGAACGCAAGTGGGAAAAACTAATTGTCAAGTCAACGAAAGAATGGGGTGTTTTTACCAACCAGTCTCAATTTGAACTGGCTATAACAAACAAAGATAAAGATTTTGAAACTGCTTATTGTCCAATTATTTCTACTTCCGGGGAAGTCTTACTTGAGGATCAGGAAAAACATCCCATTTTAATCAGGCAAAATCATGGTATTGGTCAGGTATATTTTTCAGCATACCCATTAGAAATGATCAGCCTGAACAATCCGGATCACGATGCTGAACAATTATTGCAATCATTGTACAAGTCTTTGTGGCAAGTGCATGGTCCCGATTCCAAAATTCACTTCAATGGTAAGGATCTGGAATATGGAATCTGGCACAATTCGATCTCAGATCGATTGAAAGTCATGGTTTTAAACCATGCAGATGGCGAGCGGAGTGGAAGGCTGACACTTCCATATTTGCCAGCCGTTGATCAACTTCCATCAAGTGTGATTTTAAAATCACAAAATGAAATAGAATTCATCCTTAGTGCGAAAAATGTACTCGTTATGGATTTAAACACTGTGGGTAAAAATGTAACACCCCCTACAGCGGAATACGATCGTGTGCTAAGGGGATAAACGTAATAACACGGAGGGAAAATGAAGAGAATAGTTAGTACATTAATTGTGCTTGGCATTTTAATGACAGGGACAATTTTTAGCGATAATCTCATAACCAATCCCGGCTTTGAAACTCAGACGCCGGCATTCTGGAGTCCATTGAACGGTACGATGGGAGTAGATGTGGACTGGGTCCAGGCACCCAATCCTGTATACGCTGGTTTCTACTCATTTATGGTTTCCAAGGCTGCGACCAGTGCCCCGGTTGGCTGGATCTCTGACAACAATGCTGACCTGTACTGGAACAATGCCTCGGCCGGGACTTACGCGGTGAGTGCCTACATAAAAACTGTCGGGGTAAATACCAGCCCAGCAAACGATGATGCCCGGATCGGATTGTCATTTGTGTTTCTCGATGCATCCGATGCGGTGCTGAACACGACTAATGTATGGACGGACCAATCAACTGCCGATGTAGACTGGGTCCAGGTACCTGGCGTAGCCATACTGGCGACCGAGCCAGCTTCGGTAGTGGTCTCGGCCTTCATGGGTAAAGACGCAACCGGTGCGGTCTATTTTGATAATATTGCTTGCGGAACCGACCCGTGGTCCATGGGTTTATTCAATGGCAATGGCGAGACCGTTGACGGTTGGCTGAACTGGTATGCTTCCGATAACGATACGTATGGAACCGTGACCAGCAATGAAGCCAATACGGGAACCTATGCGGCTGAGCTGTACAAACCACCCGGGTCAACTTCAACGTCGGAGATCGTGTACTACTCGGTACCCGTACCAGTTGAGGCTGGTGAGTGGTATAAGGTCGGGTTCTGGGTCAAGACCGAAGGCGTGAATACTGGCGATGCCTTTGAACCGAGCTACATCCGCAAGGAGCGGCTTGATGATCGCTTAGGCATAACCTACTTCTTCCATTCCGGGGACATTGCAACGGAATGGTCGCTTGACGGCGGTGATAAGTTTGTCTATGTTGATCAGAGAGAAGCTGCTACCGGCTGGACGCACTACCAGGTGGCAGAGCAGGCTCCGGCCGACAATCCTGCTACCGGTATTTCAGTGCGGGCACGGTTTACGTCCAATCCTACCGGAACTGCTTATTTCGATGACTTCAGTGTATACAAAATGGTTCTAGCAGACCCTGCGTTAGGTGTGGACGATGCTGGAGAAGTCACCCAGCTGCCGACCGGATTCGAACTAGCTCAGAACTATCCGAATCCGTTCAATCCGACGACAACCATCCATTTCGAGCTTCCACATACGGATTGGATTGTTTTGACCGTTTACAATCTGTTAGGCCAGAAGATAGCAACCCTTGCCGATGGTATTCATGAGCAAGGTCGCTATAAAGTAATCTGGAATGGCCTTGATGGAATGCAGCAGCAGGTGCCGTCAGGAGTATATATCTACTCACTGCGGTCCGGTGAAACCCAGATTAATAAAAAAATGATATTGCTTCGCTAAACGAATAACCGGTAAATGGGGTCGGCAAGGTTTCTTGTCGACCCCATTACCGTACTTCAACGAAGTATTAATTTGATTAACGAGTAAATCATGAAGAGAAAAATATATCTACTTTTACTCCTCATTTTATCACTTCCATTGATCCTGGAAGCAGGAATCACAGGCAAGATTGTCGGACGGGTTATTGATGCGGAGACAGGTGACCCACTAATAGGTGCGAATGTAATCGTAGAGGGTACTTCCCTGGGTGCCGCAGCTGACATAGACGGTTATTATATGATTCTAAGCGTGCGGCCGGGAACCTATTCCGTTCGTGCCATGATGATCGGCTATCAGGATTTTGTGGTTCAAAATGTGAAAATCTTAATTGATGTAAACACCGATGTCGATTTTACCATGATCATGACCACACTGCTGGGTAGAGAAGTGGTTGTAATTGCCCAAGAACCGGCCGTCCGAATGGATGTGACATCCACCACATTCAGTATTGGCAGTGAGCAGATCAAACAATTACAGCTCGAGGAATTTGACGATCTCTTGAATCTGCAGGCCGGTGTTAACGAAGGACACTTCAGGGGCGGCCGAACCAATGAGGTAATGTACATAATAGATGGGATTCCCATGAATGATGCGTATTCTGGAGAGGCATCATTTGAGATTGATAATGACATGATTGAGCAGGTAGAAGTCATTAGTGGAACATTTAATGCCGAGTACGGCCAGGCGATGTCAGGAATAATAAATGTTGTAACGAAGGAGGGCCAGGCAAACATTGAGGGTAATGCATCCTTCTATATGGGCAGTTATTTTAGTAGTAAGAATGACATATATCTAAATCTCGATAAACCGCTTCCCACGTCAAATCAAAATATCAAATTAAGTCTTAGCGGGCCGGTTTTCGGGCTAGGAAACAAACTAACGTATTTTCTGCTAGGCCGTTATTATAAAAACGATGGTTGGATATATGGTCGTCAGACTTTCCTCCCCACTGATTTTTCTAACTTCAGTGATCCGGATAATCCGGAGATCAATGCATCCGGTGATGGGGAATTTGTACCAATGAACCCGGATCTAGAAATCACTTTAAATGGAAAACTAACCTACCGCCTATCTGCAAATGATAAAGTCAGCATTTCCTCGTTTTATCAAACGAAGGACTTCCGCGAATACGAACATATCTTTAAATATAATCCTGAAGGCAACTACCAACGTGAAAGTGTGGATTACCAAATTTCTTTACAGTACAATCATATCTTTTCTCCGTTAACATTTGTTACCATCAATCTTTCCCGGCTTAATTCAGAGTATGGTCAGTTTGTATATCCGGACAGCAAAGATTCATCGTATGCTCCAAGAATGAATTTAACCGGTACGGGAGCAACCGGATTCTCCACGGGCGGAATGCGCATGTGGAAACATCGACGCAGCACTCTTACCAATGTCGCCAAAATTGATTTAACAAGCCAGATTACGAAAAATCAGAAGATCGTTTCCGGATTGAGCCTCAACAGTTATCAATTATGGCTGCACGAATATGCCCTTTATTTTGATGAAAACTATGAACTCCAAAGAGCACCGGTATCCAGTTGGTACAATAATGAATACACTCGCAAACCAATGGAGATCGCAGCCTATATCCAGGATAAAATCGAGATCGGAGAAATGATCATCAACGCTGGTGTACGTTATGATTATTTTGATCCGAATGGTTATGTCCTTGATCAATACTTTGACACCAGGATCGCTGAAAGAATTGATGCAAAAAACACATCCCGGGTCAGTCCCAGATTGGGGATTGCTTATCCCATTTCGGATGATGGAATGATTCATTTTTCTTATGGCCATTTCTTTCAGATCCCCAGTTTTGAATACCTGTATGCCAATCCTGACTTTGAAGTGTCTTTAATCCAGATTGAAGGCGATCAACCACCGCGAGGTCGATTCAATACTATTGGTAATGCGGAGTTAAAACCACAAATAACCGTGCAATATGAGATTGGTTTTAAACAAGCTTTAACGAATGACCTTACATTTGAACTGACCGGATACAATAAGGACATCCGTGATCTGATCGGACAAGAAACGAGGACCGATGTTTACGGAGGAAGATTCTGGCGAATCATCAACCGGGACTATGCAAACGTAAAAGGCATCACCGTAGCTTTTGAAAAACTTGAACGGCGTTCCGGAGATATCGGATTCTCTCTTGATTATACTTATCAGGTAGCTACTGGGAATGCTTCTGATCCGAATGATGAATGGTTGAATCAGAGACAGGATCCACCCATCCAGGGACAAAAGAAAAGATTGCCGCTGGATTGGGATCAGACCCATTCATTAAACGTCAGCACTACGACCATGCAGAAAGGATTTCATATTGCCGTCATCGGAAAAGTTGGAAGTGGAAATCCCTACACCAGGTCATCAGCCCGGTACGCAAACAGAATATTAAACGGCGAACGTAAACCTCTAACAATGACAATTGATGCTAATATTACGAAGGATATCCAGATCGGTAATTTCACGCTGCACCCGTATATAAAAATTTATAACCTCCTGGATCGAAAGAATAACAAAGATGTATTCCCGTCCAGCGGTTCCGCTGACTACGCCTACGAAATGAATTTCGAAACCTACATAGGAATACGTACGCAGGAAGAATTCTACACCCGCCCTGATTATTACTATGAACCACGCAGAATAGTAGTGGGAATATCGTTTGGATTCTAGGCAGGATTATAATAACAACTTGTTAAGGGTTAAAAAATGTTACTAAACCAATTATATCATCCTTTTAAATCCGAGTACGGCAGAAAATTGTCGCTCAGGCCGCTCATAATTTTGTTATTAAGTTCAATAATCGTTGCCCAAACACCTCTGGAGCTGCGCGGGCATTCTATATATCGCCGTATCGGGTTGATGGATGGTAACCTTGTGCATACCCTGTTCAAGAATTATGGAGAGGTTACTGATTATCCCAATGATCCTTCTGGTGATTGGCCTTCCCTGGGCAAACATTATCTTGATGGGGTTGCTTTAATTGTATCAGCAGAAGTCATGAATGCCAATGGAGCATTGATCCATCCCATGGAAACCCAGTACCGGGAATTCGTTGATGTTTCACCGGAGGGAGTTCCCTGGGGATTCGAACCTCGCCCTTACTGGTTTAATATGGATAGCCGGGAGAACAAAGTACCAGCCATGAGTAATCAGCCTATAAGCTGGCCAACGCACTGGTTGGATAAACCCAGTTCATGGGACGGATACTGGAACGGATATTTCGGTAAAGGCATTTTTAATGCCGACCTGGAAACGGTGTTCGTTTTCGATGATGACCCTGATAAAGAGCCAAATCTGTTCATGGATTATTACAGTGATCTCTCTGACTCAACGCGCGGTGGATTAGGATTATGGGTTAAAGCCCGTGGATTTCAATGGAGCCAGGTTCTAGCTGAAGACTGTATTTTCTGGCTTTACAATATTTCTAATGAATCATCTCATGATTATCTGAGGACATTTTACGCGCAGTACATCGACTTTGGCATTGGCGGCGTTGAAGATGGCGCCGATGATATCGGCATGTATGACTCGGATCTGGACATAGCCTATGCTTATGATACCGACAAAATCGGGACACCTGGAAACTGGTACCCAGTAGGTTATGCCGGATATGCTTTTTTAGAAAGCCCGGGTATTGAAACTGATGCATATGACAATGACAATGATGGTATAACCGATGAAAGACGATACAGCGACGGACCCGGTCAATACATTGATGAATTTCCCTATGGCTTCGACGGGGACAACTTCGATCGTTTCACCGAATATTATTTACGTCCTCCGGGACCTCATTGGTCCGAAGATGAAGATTGTGATTGGAGATCATATACTGATATGAATGAGAACGGTATGTGGGATGTGGATGAACCCCTGAATGACGATCTTGGTGCCGACGGCGTCGGTCCCTTTGATTTACATTACACTGGACCTGACGAAGGTGAAGCAGATGGACTTCCGACAGATGGTGAAGCTAACTACAATGAAACTGATCCTGACGAATCAGACCAAATTGGGCTCACTGGATTTGATGTCTTTGCGACCCATGAATATGAATTAACCAATGATGAGGAAGACTGGAACGTATTCCGCCGTGCGCTACCACCTTACGATCAGATTTTGAAACCCAATAATCTTGCCATGTTCTTCTCATCCGGTACTTTTCCCCTGGTGGCAGGACAAACGGAACGTTATTCAATGGCCTTGTTGTTTGGAGAAGATCTGGATGATCTAATTAAGAATAAACGCACCGTACAACAGATTTATAATGCTGATTACCGTTTTTCAAAACCGCCGCTGAAACCTGCTTTGAAGATCCTTCCGGGAGACAACAAAGTAACCCTGATCTGGGATGACGTGGCCGAGCGATCATTTGATCCGTTCTTGCAGGAGTTTGATTTTGAAGGTTATATGATCTACAAAAGTACCGAGCCACAGTTTTTAGAAAACAAGATTATCACAGATGCTTATGGAAACAAGACATTTCGGAAACCGGTCGCTCAATTTGACCTGAATGACGGGAAAAAAGGTCCCCATCCAATTGACATATACGGTATAAAATATAACCTAGGGAACGATACTGGCATTAGACATACCTGGACTGACCGTGATGTCAATAACGGTCAGACATATTACTATGCAGTTGTCAGCTATGATTATGGTTTAGTCAGTTATGGCACTACCGGAGCCGAGGGTATCCCACCATCGGAATGCTCTGCGATCATTAAAACCGATGCTCTTGGAAACGTTACTTTCACAGATATTAATACCGGGAAAGTTATACCCAGACCTGCCGCAGCAGGTTATATCGAACCGCAGATCGTTAATGGCGAGGTACTGCATATTGGACCTGGTACGGGAACCGTTTCCGTAGAGATTGTTGAGGATAATATGGTGCCCTCCGGACAGATAACTTATGAACTATCCTTTACTGAGAGCTCAAAACACCACACAAGCACTTTGCCATATCTTACGTTGCGGGATGTTGGCAACGATCTTACAATATTCGATTCAGTATTAGTAGAATTCGCGGGACAGGAGACTCCCATATTTGGCGGTACAATTATTTCTATTAATAACGATACTATTATCTCTTTTGACGATGAAAACAGTGGCTGGATCAATGGATATTCCGACTATGAGGACAAAGTTCGAATGAATCCTGACTGGGAAGAAATTATTTCGTATAAATGGAATCTGAAGCTGCCGGCAGATTTTAAGATTATTTTTCACCCGGCTGATTCAATCTATACAATGACCTACTCGAATTTTGGTTTTTATTCTTATCCATCAAATGTTGAAATATTTAATGTTACGGATTCAGTCCCTATGGAATACGCCCTGATGGATAATGATGGAGACAATAAATACAGTAACGATGATGACCTGGTTATAATTGTCCCTGATGAGGATCATGTACTTAAGGCACGTCCCAGCTGGGTTATACGGTTTCAAAGTAAAATGACCGTGGACACTTTAAGCCAAAACGGTACTACGATTCTTGACACGGTCTGGGTTACGACTGATCCGCCCGAGCCCGGTGAGGTATACCTCTTAAGAACAACAAAACCTTTCAGGAATAGTGTTATCGGTACGGAGCAAGGTGATATTTTCAGATTTACCCTGCAGGGTGCCGACTCCAGTAATACGCTCGCCAAGGATGAACTGAAGGATATTTACGTGGTGCCGAATCCTTATGTCGTAACGGCACCGTGGGAACCGCAAAACTATTATAAGTTCGGGCGGGGAGAACGTAGGATTCATTTTTACCACTTACCCAAAGACTGTACAATTCGGATCTACACCTTAAGGGGCTATTTGGTTGATACCATTGAACACCACAGTACGGCATCCGACGGAATGGCAGCATGGGATATGCTTTCAAAAGATGGACAGGACATTTCCTATGGTGTCTATATCTATCATGTTGATGCTCCTGATGTAGGCGAAATCATTGGAAAGTTTGCTGTTATCAAATGAGCTCTTTACCAAAATATTTAGTGCTCACGGGTGCTCTTATCATGCTCTTTCTTGCCTCCTGTGAATCGAAAAATAAGGCAAAAGATGTTAATGTTATTGCAGTTGCCATAGTGAATGGAAGGGCTGTTTCTGATTCCGAATTCGTATTGGCATATGAATATACGCCGCAAACCATAACGCGCCTCGATCATTATGAATCCTATAACCTGGTTCTAAAAAATATCGTAGATCGGGTTTTATTAGCTCAAGAAGGAAGGACTCGCGGATATGAAAACGATGAAACAATTCTACGTTTCGTCGACTACTACGAACGCGCAGCCATCGCCAGGGAATTATTCCTTACCCACGTTAGAGACTCGATCCAGGTAACTGATGACGAAACCAGACTGGCTTATCAAGCAAGCAAAATGACGCTATTCGTAAAACATTACGAATTTTCAACAGAAATGGAAGCAGATCGTAAAGTTGAAAACCTATCAGCGCTTATACATACCCCAATTATGAATGGTCTCAAAATGATAGACCATCCTGAATTCGGCACTGTTAATATTGTGAACTGGAATGATTTAAACCAGGAGCTTGAGCTGTTCCTCTATGAACTCGAAATAAAACAGCCGTCAAATCCAATTGAACGCAAAGGCAAATACCATATATATAATGTGTTAGATATTGAACAGGATTTATTCGCAACGGAAAGTGATTACCTGCTGAAAAAAAGCTCTCTTACAAATGTTATTCGTCGCCGAAAAGAGCATGCGGCTGCTTATAATTATGTACGTCAGATTATGACCCCGGAGCAACTGCGCTTCAAATCCAAAGGATTGAAAAAATTAGCTGATTGGCTATGGAAAACATACCAGGAAATCCCCCAGGATCTACGGCAGGAACAGTTCGTTGAGATCCCGTATCAGTTGGGCAGTGAAAATACCTTATTGAATGAGCCTCTGGCTGCATTCGTTAAAGATGATTGGTCTATCAAGGACTTCCTGTTTTATTACACAGTTAAACCATTACCTATTAATTACAATAGTATTCCGACAGTAACAGCGGATATAAAAAATGCCATTGCCATTTACGCACGCGATTTCGTCATGTCAGAACAGGGAATATCCGAGGGACTGGCTGACAGGCCGGCTGTTATTAAGGAAAAGGAATACTGGAAAGAACAGCTGATGGCAGAAAAGGTCAGACGCGATATCTATGCTAATATGGCGCGCCAATATGAACAAGATGAGATTGATCATGATCGCTTTTCAACACAATTATCTAATTATTTGACAGTCCTGCGTAATACTGCTGACATTACTGTAGATACCAGCGCTCTGTACTCGATCGCAACTTCGAGTACAGGATTGGCACGGAAAATAGATTTTGTTAGCACATTATTACCATGACTGTATTGGAGAACATTATGAGGGATAAGGCAAATAAGCTACTTACAATAATTTTAGTGATCGTATGCCTGTCCGGGACTGGCTTTGGACAAGAAGACACGCAGACTAATGTAGGAACGACCGCTGCATCATTTCTGGAAGTTGGAGTCGGATCGCGAGCGATCGGAATGGGCGGTGCCTTTGTCGCTATAGCCAGCGATGCATCAACGATTTACTGGAATCCCGGCGGCCTTAGCAGGTTACCTCGTGGAGAAGTAATATTTGAGCATATAGACTGGCTGGCGGGTATCAGCTTTAATTATATCGGTCTGGCGATACCACTGCAGCAGTATGGCAGTATCGGATTGTTTATAACCTCTGTATCAATCCCGCGAATGGTTGTTCGAACTGTGGAATATCCCGATGGTACCGGTGAATTTTTTGATGCTGCAGACCTGGCTTTTGGGTTGTCATTTGCTAAGAACTTGACAGAAAAGTTTTCCGTAGGGATGAACGTTAAATATATAAGTGAAAGGATCTGGCATGAGCGTGCTCAAGGTTTCGCGATTGATATAGGTACTTTATATTATACTGGCATTGGCAGTCTTGTGCTAGGCGCTGCTATCACTAATTTTGGAACCACCATGAAAATGGATGGAAGCGATCTGATTATTTACTATGACGAAGCCCCGTTAATTGATGGAAACAACGATCGAATTATGGGCAAACTAATGACCGACGAGTGGCCGTTGCCGTTAAATATGCAATTCGGATTAGCTTTTGATGTTTATAATTCGGATAAAGGCCGATTGCAGGTTGCGCTGGATGCTTTCCATCCGATCAACAATACCGAAAGTATCAATGCCGGTTTTGAGCTTTCGATCCTGAATATTCTCTTTGTCCGGGCTGGTTATAAATCAATTTTGCAGCAGGATACCGAAGAAGGATTGACGCTCGGGTGCGGTTTGCAGTATAAAATGTTTGGTCAGTCCTACATTAAATTTGATTATGCTTACGCCCAATTTGGACTGTTAAATGATGTTAATCGATTTACTCTCAGTTTGAATTTTTAATTCGGGAAAACTAGTCCCAAGCCATGCCAGGCATTTCAATTTACTCGAAGGCTGCTATCTAGGAGCCAGATAAAATGAAGAGCGTCCTTTCTCGATTAATGACACCATTTGTCCTTTTTGCCGCAATCAGTTCCGCCCAGCAAATAACGGTTGATCACGTCGAACAGATGCCAAATCTTCCGAATCCTTATTTAATGCGGGACTGGAAACAGGTTACCCGTGGATATGACAGTCTCGTATTCGATTTAACCAGAACCGGAGAATACCTTCCGCTTATCTGGATAAATACCAACACAATCAATTATCCAAATCATGACAGTTTCGGATTGCATACGGTGGTTGGGACATCCTCTCCATCCAACGCAGAGGCAATAAATGTTCTTCCCGCGGTGATCGGTGCCTCCTTGGTTGGAATTGATAAAAGCAATCAAAATGGCACTAATTGGGTCTTGGGCTGCGAAGAGTTTTTCAACCGGCGGCCAGAAGAAAATGTATATCTGAATGGAGCAACAGCTCAAAGCGGTGAGGATTGGTGGTATTCCGTGATGCCAAATGTGTTTTTCTACCAACTCTATGATCTTTACCCAGGCACCGGTGATTTTGACTATCAATTTACCTCTGTGGCAGATCAATGGCTGAGAGCGGTTGTTGCCATGGGCGGAAGTGCCGCGCCCTGGAAGAAAGCCGAAATGAATTACCGCGGATGGTATCTCGCTACCATGACACCCCACACATCGGGAGTTAAAGAATCAGAAGCGGCTGGATCGATTGCCTGGATCCTGTATAATGCCTATGTCAAAACCGGTGACCCGCGTTATCGGCAGGGAGCAGAATGGGCCTTGGAATTTTTAAGTGAATTCACCATAAATCCGGCTTATGAACTTCAATTACCTTACGGTGTATACGCCGCCGCGCGGATGAATGCCGAATTGGGGACAAATTATAATGTTGATAAAATGCTCAACTGGTGTTTCGAGACCGACAATTCCCGCCAGTGGGGTGTCACTCTGGGGAACTGGGGAGGTTATGATAGTTATGGCCTGGTCGGGGAGGCTCAAAATACCGGGTATGCCTTTACCATGAATGGTTATGAAATGGCCGGCGCATTAGTCCCCATGGTTCGTTATGATGACCGCTATGCTCATGCCATAGGAAAATGGGTGCTCAACATGGCCAACGCCTCCCGCCTGTTTTATACAAATTATTTACCTGATGAAAATCAGGATGGAGAAACTTGGTCTCATCAATATGATCCACTTTCTTATATCGCCCATGAATCGCTGCGGGAATTTGCTCAATACACCGGAGTTAGTCCTTATGCCACCGGGGATGGCTGGGGTGCCACTAACTTTGCACTTTACGGTTCTTCCCATGTTGGAATTTTAGGCGGAATAATCGATACGACCAACGTTGAAGGAATATTACAATTGGATTTGCTGAAGACCGATTATTTTCATGAGCAAGCCTACCCAAGCTATTTATTTTATAACCCGTATGACGGGGATACCTTGGTTACGTTTGATGTGGGATCCGGAACTGTTGATATTTATGATGCGGTCAATAATGAATTCATCTTAAGCGGTGCCAGTGGGATAACAATGATTTCTATTCCAGCTGATGAGGCAATTATCGCAGTATTGATCCCGGCCGGCGGAACTCCTGCTTATGATCATCATAAAATGTTGGTCAATGAAATTGTTGTTGATTATACTTCAGGGCAAACGGTTACTAATCATTCTCCGCGAATTAAAGCTGTTGCTGTCGACTCAGCTACAATTGTTTTTAATCAGACCGTTACAATTTACTGCACCGCTTTCGATTATGATTCGGATCCGCTGCATTATACCTGGACTGTTGGAACGGAAACAATCGGCAGTGATACTTCAACGATTATTTGGACGGCACCCGGGGAAGAAGGGATTTATACGATCGTTTGCACTGTGAGCGATGGTGCTGCAGAATCTGTAAAGGACAGCCTTCAGATCTCAGTGGTTGAATCCATAAACCACCCACCGGTAATTGATGCACTTTCCGCAACGGCTCCTAAAATTGATCTTGGCGATACGACTTATGTCACCTGTCTTGCTTCTGACCCGGACAATGATGTGCTTAAATACACATGGTCATCCGAGAGCGGAATTTTAGGTGCTGGAGACACTTCTGTTTCCTGGATTGCGCCAAACGCAGCTGGCTATTATTATATCATATGCACAGTTGCGGATAATCGCGGCGGAGAAGCAAGCGATAGCGTCGGGATCCTGGTTCGCGATCTTTCTGATCCTGGCACTGGCGATCCGGTTGCCTTTTTTCCGTTTAACGGGAATGCCGATGATAACAGTGGAATGACTAACCACGGATCGGTCAATGGCGCTGAATTAACAGAGGACAGATATGGAAATCCGAATAGCGCTTATCATTTTAACGGGACATCGGATCATATCCGTGTTCCTGTCAGTTCAAGCTTGAATTTCCAGGACGCCATCACGGTCAACTTCTGGATGAAAGCGGAAAAATTGTACAGCCGTGAATCATACCCGATCTCGCATGGGAACTGGGATAACCGCTGGAAAATCTCAATCAATAACGATCCCGATCGACGAATTCGCTGGACCGTAAAAACCACTACTGGAATCAAAGACCTGGATTCCCAAGTTCGGGTAGAACTGGACTCTTATTACCATATAGTTGGAACTTATGATGGCTCAGATTTTGATCTTTATATCAATGGCATACTGGATGCTCATTCAACCTTT
>JAZGBQ010000054.1:0-2284 GCA_036476435.1 Fidelibacterota bacterium | reverse complement strand
GACCCAACTTGCGAATGAGATGGCCCGCCGGGGCGTGCGTCATTGAGTCCCTCCCAGTAATTTAGCTATTCCAAAATCAAGGATTTTTGCTTCCCCTTTTTTTGTTATCTTGACGTTTGAGCTTTTTACATCGCGATGAATAATACCACTTTTGTGAGCTGTATTCAGTCCTTTTGCTATCTGTATCGCTATGCCAATGCTTTCTTCCGGTTTTAACTTGCCGCTTTTAATTATTTCGTCTAACCTTTTACCATCTATATAAGCCATCGAAATAAACTGAATATCCTCTATCTCCTCCATATCATAAACCGTACAGATATTTGGATGATCAAGTGCTCCCCCCGCCTGGGCCTCATGAACAAACCTAATGTATTCATCCCTGGATGAACTTTCTCTAGTTTTGAGGAATTTTAGGACAACAACCCTTTTTATTTTCGTGTCCCAGGCTTTAAATACCTCACTCATCTCTCCCTCACCGATCTTTTCAAGGAGCTCGTAGTGCGAGATTGTTTGTCCAATTAACATTTTCTATGACCAATTTCTATGTTTAATCTACTAAATAACTATTATGACCTGCTTCATTCAACCGTCGTTGATGAAATATAATTGCCAAAGATCTCTATTGCTAAATCTAATAACAGGAGATAATGCAAGTTGCCCTGTTTTTCCGATGCTTTTTTGAAGAAATTTCATTTCGGTGATCTTCGCCTTTAATTCTTTATCAGAGCCTTGTTTAAATCCCGCCTCTTGTAATAATAATTTTCCTTTTGCATTTATTGCCAGTTCTAGATAAATCCTTAAATAACAGATAATGTCCACCATTACCTTTCCTGGAATTGTTTCCTTCATGATTTGAAAATATGATCCAACCTTCGATTTTGATATTGACCCGGAATTAACACAGTCAAGAAGAGCCATTTCTGTGTCCATATTCAAATTAAGCCATTTTTTCAAACCGATTTCGCTTTGATAGAAAATGCCTATAAATATGAGGGGGATAATCAGGATTTGACTAATAGTCATAATCACTGGTGAGATAATAAAATGATTAAATCCTGAGTGTATGATAATCGCAAGTACAAGACCCGGCAAGAAATGTAAAATTGAATGATTATAACCACGACTGTGAAGATTCATTGAGATCGTTGCGAAAATTGCAGTTGTACATCCATGCATAAAGGCAGTACCAAATCCTCTGATGCCAGCAATCAATAAACTATAGTTTTCTATGAAAATGAGATAGGTGATGTTTTCAATGAACGCAAAACCAGAACCAATTGCAAATCCGTAAATCGCACCATCGACCATAAATCCTACTCGCTGTGACCTAACCAGCATAATGATAGCACTACTCTTCAACGTCTCTTCAATGATTGGACTAATGTATCTTGCATATAATATTTGATCTTCAAGATAATTTCTCAACAAATATGAATTAGTAATGTACGCAAGTAGTGCAATAACAACACCTATAAGTATTATTAAAAGTATTGTATTAAATCTTACCAATTTATAGCTGTCCAGATATATCATTACCCACAAGAACAAAAACACGGGCAGTAGACTGATAATTATTTGGCTTAAAAAGGTCATAACACTTTTAACGAGATCATGAATTCATCCAAAGTTTCCATTCCCTGTTCAACTGCCTGTGAATACCCTATTGACAGGGTCAATTTCAAGTGTGATAACAGAATAATCCTGAAATCAATTTGTCCACCAATATTTAATAGAGACCTGGAATTATCATTATCATTTAAATTGGTAATAATGTAACTCGAAAATAACGCTGGTCGAGCCCAGGTAATATATAATGCCTGCGTTCCCAACTGTCGAAATCTCATCGGTGGTAGTTCCCACTCAAGGAGACTTTTACCGAAATTATGACCACCTAACGAATTCAATTCAATTCCTGGAAAACTATACCATTCTCGATAACGTTTTTCATGTAAATGATCGACCCAGTTATTCCCAAATCCTCCGAAGAAAAAATTTGCAAAAGGCTGGGTGCGATCACCAACCGAATACCCTAACGCATTTCGTATCCATATTGATGAATGATTAATTGGAAGAGGAAACCCTAAATCAAACTCGGCGGTTACCTGTGAATAGAGTTCCTCATTTACATAATATGAGTTACTGTATATTCCCCATCGGTATCCTTTTTCATAATTTACGGCCCCAAGAGATGCAACCTGATATTTAGATTCAAGTCGTCCCGAAAACATCAGAAATTCATCAAAAGTAGTCTCCACATTCTGATAATCTGGCAATCTTTCCAGAT
>JAZGBQ010000053.1:0-4886 GCA_036476435.1 Fidelibacterota bacterium | reverse complement strand
TTTACGTACATTCAAACTGGCGACAGGTCCTTTCAACACTCCTGCTGCTGCAACACGTTCATCCTTTAGCGCGCTCATAGCTCGGGCAAATACTGCCTCTGCGATTGTCTGAGCCGGTATACCAAGCGAAAGTGCCGTTTCGCTCGTCCAGCGACCGGTCCCTTTTTGTCCGGCAGCATCCAGGATTAGATCAAGGACCGGTTCATTGGTATCCTCATCTTTTACGCCCATGATCTCTGCTGTAATACCAATCAAATAACTATTAAGATCATTTTCATTCCAACTGCTAAACACGCCCTGCATCTCTTGGGTTTTCATCCCAAGACCAGTTTTCATAATATTGTACGCTTCACCGATCATCTGCATATCGCCATATTCTATGCCATTATGCACCATTTTAACAAAGTGTCCGGCACCATTGGACCCGATCCAATCACAACAAGGTATGTTATTATCAACTTTTGCTGCTATTGCATGAAAGATCGGTTTTATTAAAAACCACGCTTCTGAACTGCCACCCGGCATTAATGAAGGGCCTTTTAATGCACCTTCCTCACCACCGGATACTCCTGTGCCGATGTACAGTAATTCTTTATTTTCAATTTTTTCTGCACGGCGAATAGTATCCTGGAAATGGCTATTACCGCCATCGATGATAAGATCCCCTTTTTCTAAGAATGGCAGTAATTGGTCGATAAAATTGTCGACAGGAGATCCGGCCTTGACCAACATCATGATTTTACGTGGTTTGATCAAACTCGCGACAAAATCAGGTATATTTTTAAATCCAGTTACTTTTTTTCCTTTTGCTCGCCCCTGGATAAAATCATCGACCTTTGATACTGTACGATTGTAAACCGAGACAGTATAGCCATTTTGTATAATATTAAGTACCAAATTTTCTCCCATTACTGCTAGCCCAATAAGGCCAAAATCAGATTTATCCATCAGTTTCCTCATTAAAACATCTATCTATTTTTTCTTATAATTGACTGGAACATAGTTTAAACACCGCTATAAGCTGAAAAACCACCGTCCACTGGCAATATGACCCCTGTTACAAAGTTTGATAAAGGTGATAACAGCCAGACCAGGGTTCCGACTAGATCTCCCGGCTCTCCGAATCGATTTGCCGGGGTGTGCCCAATGATCCGTTGACCTCGTGCACTTAATTCACCGGATTCTTCATCCATTAAAAGAAATTTGTTCTGGTCAGTTATGAAGAATCCGGGAGCAATGGCATTGACTCGAATCTCGGGTGAGTAAGTCATTGCCATATGGACAGCCAGCCATTGCGTAAAATTACTGACACCGGCCTTGGCTGCGGAATAGGCTGGGATGCGCGTTAATGGACGCAACGCATTCATGGACGAAATATTGACGATTACACCGGCTTTTTGTTCCTGCATGTCAAGACCAAATACCTGGCAACTTTGAATGGTACCAAGCAGATTGAGATCAGTTACGAATCTTATCGCTTCCTCAGGAATTTCAGCAAAGGGTTTCTCATCACTCGTAGTTGCATCCGGATGATTCCCACCCGCTGCATTGACCAGGAAGTCTACGAATCCAAATTGCCTATGGATCAATTCCCGTGCATTATTTAGAGATTCGGTCTTAAGAACATCAGTTTCAACAGGCAATGCATTTCCAACCAGGTCATTATTTTTATTTACAACCGCAAGTGCGCTCTCGTAGTTAAGATCAAGAATTGCTACGTTGGCACCGAGATCAAGCAGTGCGGCCACCATAGCTTCCCCTAAAATTCCTCCACCGCCAGTGACGACAGCAGTTTTGTTTAGAAAATTAATCTCAGCAAATATATTTTTTTTGTTCATATCATACTTCCCGTGTTATTATATATCCCTCAGGAGAAGATCGAAATGTTTTCCAAGGTGGAAATGTAAAAATTCCCGGTACAATCCACCATTGTCAGTTATATTATCAAGAACATGTTCCTTCAGATTTTTCCCTCTGTAGGTTTTACCACTTAACAGTACCGATCCAAACGTGACGTGTAGAATCTGACGTCCTGCTTCGGTTTCCAAATACCATTTCTCAAGATCAGTGTCTGAAATATTATCAGGGACATCAGATAAGCTTGCCGATACATGATAACTGAATTTGTCTTCAACAAAATGTTTCCTGGAGAATTCAATAATATCCTTGAATAATCCTTTGTCTGTTCGACAAACGACCCGCAGCGCTTCAAGGTAACTGGTTCCTGCAGTTTTTACATGCAGTAATTCACCGCTTAAACGACCTATGATCGGGTAAACGGAAAATTTATCAGAACCGCTGTGGATACTTAATTTGTACGGACCACAATACTTTGCAATTGCGATATGCTTTGAATATTGATCTTCAAAAACCGTCAGATCCCCTTTATAGTTAATACCTTTTTCGAAAGCACCAATAAACCTTGGGGCTAAACTCACAATTTCCACTTCACGGCGTTTTAACTCAAGACCGATAAACAGGTGTTCCAATGGTGAGGTTGGGTTTTGGGTCTCATCAATGCTGATTTCAACTTCAAATTCATTCTCTCCCATGGCATCTGTCGTCCATCCAGACATCGCTTCTGAAAACTCTATGGCTCTCCCATACTTTACAATTGCACGTAACAATTCAGCAGTGTCTGAAAATCTCAGCGTAAAATCAGTGTCAATTTCATGATTTGTCTGATAATAGATATCGAATATCTCAGGGCATGACAATTGACCGGTCTTAATCATCGTTTCAAACTTTGCTTTTACTCTTTCAACAGGCATTTTGTCAGCTGCATCTTCGACATGATCGGACGGGTCGATCGTAAATAAGGTATATCCGTTAGCAGCCATAAGATTAATAGCATCCCTGCTCTGTAAATGATCAGCATCGGCACCCCACGGTTTGGTCCAACGTTCATCTTTGACTGCCAATTTTGCAGCATCCATCACATTCTGAGGATTCCTGCCAGTTCGTTTCAATTCCCGCATAGACTGTTGTGCGAAAATTGGAAGAAAGGGCGACCCACTAATAGCATCAATGTGTCCTGGTGTTGCTAAGCCCAGGCGATCTCCAAATCCAAATGATCGTTTTAACCCTAATACTGATGGTTTTGTGTATTCTTTCACAAATTTATTTATCCTTTATATCTCCAATATAATGGTTTGATAAATTGAATACGGTCCACCAAAACCATCATTGCGATAAATATCAATATTTACTTGATTTCCAGCTGCCCGGAATTTCATAAATGTACTTTTTGTGATACTCCAATTACCCCAATACGTTTGAAAGTAATCAACTCGGCTCTCTCCTAATTCTTCAGCTTTGAAATAGAAATTTCTCATGATCTCATACCCAATGCTGTCATTTAATTTCTTATAAGACACCCCATCGGTCAGATCCATATAGAACATAACTTTTTTTATTGCATATGCATCACTCCGATAATATTGGGTGAATGCTGAATCAAGTGCGTATTCCATCTCCTTATTAGATATCCGATATTCATTAATTTTTGAGAATACCATCTCAGGATAAACATCTTCCGTACCTCGTGAATGGCCGGCATCAATCTGCCATAGGCCATTAATGTTAGCATATGAAGTGCTATGAGTATGGCCGCATATATAAGCTACAACATCATACTTCATCATTAACTGATAAAATCCAAACGCATTGCGAGGATGTTCATTAAGTGAATCGTCTATATGCCGATGCCGTCCATTATCCATATCTGGAATCGAGACTAATGGTTCGTGACCAAAAACAAATATATGCTTTTCACTACTTGCCGCCAGGTCCTGTTCAAGCCAATCATAAGTTTCCGGTACTATTTCTCCATCGACGCCAGTATCGGATTGTCCATCATAATACTCATTTACAGCCACAAAATGAAAATTTCCATAATCAAATGAATACATCGTCTCTTCACTGCCGGGCGGTCCATTGCGTACTATATTAGGAAGCGATGTCCCACCTTTATTTAGATCCCTCAGTGTCTGAACATAGGTAGTATCATGATTCCCGATAACAGGATACCAGGGATAATCTTCACCTAAAACCTCAGAAATTAATTCGGCAGACGGAGCAACCGGATCAAAGTCACCTGGACTTATCATAAATGATCCTTTTCCTATCTCTTCAATAGCTTGCAAAGCGCCCATAAAATATTCTGATGATCGATATTTTTCGGTGGCAGTATGACGCCAATCCGCAGTCACGATAAATTCCAGATCATTCCCAGATGAATCTTTATCCAAGGCACATGACGCAACCACGACAACAATAATAAATAGTATCAAGATTTTCGGTATCAATTTCACGTTCCTAACTCCTTTTTAACTTAGTTAAATGCGTTACGTTCAAACTTGAACAGCTTTGATTTATTCCCAGTTATTGTGACTTGCAGAGGATCGGCAATACCGCCCTTATCTACCTGAACCCTGATCATGTTCGGTACCAACCAGGGATTTTCATAATGCCACTTGTGACCATCACCATGGATAAAGAGTATTTGCTTACTGTAGATCCGGGCAAGGATCTCAAAACCATTGATGAATTCAGTATGCTTGTCATCGGGATTTGCCTGGGCAAAAACAACAGCTGTTTCTGAATCAAAATTATTGAGACAAAATTTCAACCAATCCAGGTCATAAGAAATTTTTTCATCCCATTCCGCCTGATCATGAATCCGACCTCCGACAAGGTTAATTCCAATGAATAGAACTTCACGATAAACAAAAGCTAAGTTTTCTTTTTGTTCCTGCTGGTGGGCTATTTCCCAGTCGATATTCCAGTTTTGTTCAAAATTTAGAAATGTACTTTCCCAGAATTGCCAGGCTTTTTCAGGATCATTACAATCATTCCATTCATTATCTCCTGGTACAATAAAAGTC
>JAZGBQ010000052.1:0-6175 GCA_036476435.1 Fidelibacterota bacterium | reverse complement strand
GGTTTGCACTGGTTCCATTAATGATTGTATTCACAATGTCGAGGCCAAAACAGGCATTTAAACATGCCTATTTGGCGGCTATAACTGCCAATTTGATATCGTTATACTGGATTGGTTTAAACAGCGGGGCTGGTTATATCCCGGTATTAGCGTCGCTCTTTGCCGCAGTCCTGTACCTGGCTTTGTTCTGGGGAATACTGGGCATGATCTGGACCTGGATTCATCGACGGACTGGCATGGGATTTTTTCTATTTCCTTTCCTTTGGGTAACGATGGAATGGTTACGCAGTTTTGGACCGCTTGGATTCCCATGGATTAATTTGGCATTAACGCAATCTGGCTATCTCCCGTTTCTACAGATCGCAGAGGTCACAGGGACTTACGGAATTACTTTTTGGGTGGTTTTATTAAATACAGGTTTTTATTACCTCGCGTCGTTGAAAAATAATAGAAAACCAATTGTTTTATCAATTATTTCACTTATAGCAGTTATGGGAATAATTGGATGGCTACGCCAGGCATCAGTTGAACGGTCATCAAAACCGGAATTTAGTGTTGCGATCATTCAACCAAATATCAACCCAAATGAGAAATGGGATAGAGAAAATCGTACAGAGGTTTTTGATATAATGCACACAATGCTTGATAGTGCACTGGAACTACAACCAGATCTCGTTCTCTGGCCTGAATCAGCACTTCCAACGATGTTGCGACTTTCATCCTCGGCGCGGATACCAATTCAGGAAAAATTATCTAAATATAATATTTCACTATTATCTGGAACGGTTGATCGATTAAAAAATGAAAATGGCGAATATGACTATTATAATGGAACAATTCTAATTGATTCAAGCGGTTGGAGAGAAATTTATTACAAGCTTCATCTGGTTCCGTTTGGTGAATATATCCCCCTTTCAGGATATTTTCCGATTTTAAAAAAGTTGAACATAGGGCAGGCAAATTTTGTTCAGGGGAAAGAAAACACGGTTTTCCATGTTGATTCTGTTCTTTTTTCAAATGTTATTTGTTATGAATCCAGCATTCCCGGAGTTGTTCGTGGATTTTTTAATGCCGGTGCAGAGTTTCTCACAATTCAATCTAACGACGGTTGGTTGGGTCGTTCATCAGGTCCTTACCAGCATTTTGAGAACGCAAAACTTCGCGCCATTGAGAACCGTATTGGAATTGCCAGAGCTGCAAACACTGGTGTTTCAGGTACTATATTACCTTCGGGGAGAGTGGTAGATCAATTAGGTATCAATGAGAAGGGAATCATAATGGCACAATTGCCATTACTAATTGGAAAGACATTCTACACTAGATTCGGTGATATATTCGCGATAATCTGTACATTCATATCACTTTTAATTTGGATAATTGCGTGGAAAAACAAGTAATTATTTTCCTCTCCTCATGGATACTGCTTTGTCCGGCTTTTAGTCAGATTGAACATGATCAATCTGGGTTTAACATTCCTCCTATCGCCCGGTCACTTATTTTACCTGGATTAGGCGAATATAATCTTGGATACAATTCGCGTGGAAAAGCATTTCTTATGACAGAAGCAGTGCTCTGGCTGGGTACGGCTAGTAGTATGATCGCTGCGGGAAATGAAATGACTAATTATAAGGCTTTTGCCGCTAAGCATGCGGAGGTTTCCGGTAAGGGAAAATCGCATGAGTACTGGGTGGATATCGGCAATTATCTTACAACGGATGATTATAATGAAGAACATCTTCGTTGGCGGCAATTTGATGACTTATATCCGATGACAAAAGAATGGATCTGGTCCTGGGACAGTGATAAAGACCGAAAAAATTTCAAAAAATTACGCATTCGAGTGGACCGTTATAAATTAGCCGGAAAATTTATCATTGGTGCAGTAGTCCTCAATCATATTCTATCCGCTGTGGATGTATTATACCTGCAACGAATAGATGCAGTGAAATCAATCCGATTATATCCGAATTACGATATACATTCAGGTAGTATTGTTTATCGATTGGATGTCACTTTATGAAACCTCCGCTGTTAAATCCGTTGACTATCGTATGGTTATTGATTGGTGGCGTTATTTCTATCCTTTTGGTACGAACTGGCGGACAATTTTTTATCTGTTTGGCAGGATTAGGCATTCTTGTAGCAATAAACCGAAAAAATCTTATTCAGATATATCAACAGGTAAGACCGTTTTTCGTTTTTTTACCTCTCATGAGTCTCTTTTACCTTGGATTCTCATTCTTACTGACAGATCAAAGTGCCGAGGTAATTCTTACCTATGCTTTGATAGCCCTAGGGCGGTTATTTCTAATGATAATGCTCATGGCGATCTATCTCCAATCTTCCGGATCAACGATATTATTAACAGCAATTCGAAGTATCTGGTGGCGAATAGATAAACCATGGAAAAAAGTCGAGGATTTTTTTCTTTTTTTGAGTTTGATCCTGAGATTTTACCCTTTATACCAAAAAGAGTGGGAATTTGCCAAAAGAGCTCAGCAAGCTTTAGGGATAGAAAACGTCCAGGGTCGATTAAAACATGTTCGGAGTGCAATTCAAAATTTGCCGGGTATCATTATTCAAAGTTACCGCAAAGCGGAAAATACCGCCGGCTTAATGATATTGCGGGGGTACGGTACACAAATTCCAAGAGGTGTTGCATATCCGATCAAATTCAGAATATTAGATAGAGCTATAATAGTAATATCCTTTGTGGGATATTATTGGCTGTATTCCTATGATTCGTTATAAATGTACAGTACACTATGCTGGGACCCACTATAATGGATGGCAATTGCAGGCGGAAGGTAACACAATCCAAGGCATGCTTGAACAATCATTGGCAAAATTGAATAAATTTGAAAGAGTACCGGTGACCGGATCCGGAAGAACTGACACCGGGGTCCATGCTTTAGCCCAAATCTGTCATTTTGATTTAAAGACAAGATTATCGATCAGAGAGTTAATTAACGCAATTAATTCAAATTTGCCTGCCGATATTAGAGTAATTGATCTAATTAAGGTCAATAAAGAATTTCACGCGCGGTTCAGCGCTATTCATCGTCAGTATCGGTATCAGTGTTATTACGGATCGAATCTGTTATTCAGGAACCAAACATGGAAAATTAGGAAAATAGAAATTGATGTCCTCAATAAAACTTCTAGGTTGATCATCGGAAAGCATGATTTCCTTTCATTTTCCAAGTACAATCCCGAGTTGGATAATACTCTTTGTCAAATTTCAGAATCCATATGGACCAAGGAACCAGAAATGTTAATTTATACAATAAAAGGAAATCGATTTTTACATCATATGGTTCGTTATGTGGTTGGAACCATGATCGCGATTGGGGAAAATCGGTTTCAATTAAAATCTTTTGAACAATTAATACAAAATCCCAGTAAAAATGTCCAAATATTCAAAGCTCCGGCACAGGGATTATTTCTTGAAAATGTTTATTATGCATAATAAGAAATCGATAATAACTATATCTGCAGTTATTTTGATTATAATGTTTTTCAACAATTCATCAGCACAGACTGATATTGGAGAAAGCCGTCAAACGGCTATAACCAGGGCGATTGAAAAAGTTAGTCCAGCCGTTGCAAGCATCAATGTAATACAAGTCAAAGAGTTTAAGACATCGCCACTTTTTAATGACCCATTTTTCAGAAATTTTTTCCCCTATGAGCTGCATCGAGAAAGGGTAAAAAGTTCAGGATCGGGAGTAGTGGTCAGCCCGGATGGATACGTAATAACAAATTATCATGTCATTGAAAATGCTTTGGAAATCATTGTGACATTACCAGGCGGTGAAGAATACGAGGCGGAGATTATCGGGACAGACAGGATGACCGATCTTTCAATTCTTAAACTTGATGGTAGGGATTTTCCATTTGCAGAAATTGGGAATTCAGATGATTTAATGATCGGAGAATGGGTTGTTGCACTTGGTAATCCATACGGATTATTTGATGTGAACGATCAGCCTTCGGCGACAGCTGGAATTGTCAGCGCTTTGAACATGGATTTTGGAAAAGTTGAATCCGGGAGAACCTACCAGGATATGATACAGACTGATGCCGCAATAAATCCGGGAAACAGTGGTGGACCACTGGTGAATAGCCTCGGTCAGGTAATTGGAATTAATACATTCATCTTTACAGGATCCGGTTATTCTCAGGGATCCATCGGGATCGGATTTGCGATTCCCATCAATAAAGCAAAAACAATTGCGGAAGAATTGAAGGTCTCCGGCCGGATTGACCGTAGTTACGCTACAGGTCTGCAGGTTCAGCCGATAAATGATAGGATCGCCCGCTATTTGGATATTCCATTCACAAGAGGCGTAATAGTTGTCGAAGTCGAGCCTAACAGTACTGCTGACAGAGTGGGAATCATAGCTGCAGATGTGATTGTCTCGGTGGGTGGTGAAAGAGTGAATAACGCTAATGATATTAAGGATATTATCAGCAATAATGATTTGCGTCCGGGAGATCAAATACAGTTACGAATATTTAGGGATGGAAATTATATGAACGTTTTTATGACACTTGGAAGTATTGAGGACGATCCAAGATAGCATCATGGCATCGGAAGGTAAACGGGTTATCATGGTAGCTTTAGTTGCTGCACTGATAACCTTCGTCACTGAGTTATATTATCCATCATTTTTGGTATCAACGATTTTTATCATTGTCATCATTCTTTTGTTGTTTTTTCTCGTTTTCTTTCGTGAACCCAAGAGAAATATTCCCCCTGGTAAAAATATAATTGTAGCTCCGGCTGACGGAAAAGTAGTGCAAGTTAAGAAATTGGATGATCCCGACACCGGTGATAAGAGCACTCAAATATCCATATTTATGAGTGTTTTTGATGTTCACATTAATTGGGTTCCGGTAGAGGGCAAAGTTCTATCTGTCAATTACCGGAAAGGATCATTTCTTAATGCTCTTGATCACAGAGCTTCTGATGAAAATGAAAGGACAACGATAGTGCTTGATTCTGAGTTTGGAAAGATAAAGGTCCGCCAGATAGCCGGTTTGTTGGCCCGTAGAATAATCTGTTATGCAAATAAAGGATTTCATTTGAAGGCCGGAGAACGACTGGGTTTTATAATGTTTGGTTCCAGAATGGATGTTATATTACCGCGCTCAATCCAACCGATCGTGCACAAAAATCAAAGAGTGGTCGGTTCAAAAACAGAAATTGGGCGAGTACAATGAAATCTAACAGACAGAAAATATTACCTCGTAGACGGTTTGACAAACGAGTATTACCTAATATTTTCACAGCCTTTAATATGTTTCTTGGATTTACTGCAATCATCCTGTTGTTCAAAGGTGATCCAGTAAATGCGGCTTGGTTGATACTAATTGCTTCTGGAATGGATGTAATAGATGGAAAATTGGCTAGACTCTTTGGTATATCTAATAGATTCGGTACTGAATTCGATTCATTAGCCGACACAGTTTCTTTTTGTATGGCTCCGGCTGTATTGGTCTATACCACTTGGGCCACTGGCCTACCACCGTTTTTAGCCGGAATCATCAGCTTCATACCCATACTTTTTGGTACTATTCGATTAGCCCGATTCAACATTATTTCGGAAAATAATTCACAGTCATTTTTTACTGGATTAACAACACCATTGAACACGCTTGCTATTTTCGGTTTTCTCCTTTTTAATTATCAAATTTTTGGATCATATGGAGATCCGCGTATTGCTATTCCGCTGATGTTTATTACTAGCTTATTGATGATAAGTCCGGTTCGATTTGGGAAATTTCCACTGCTGTCGCTACATAAAGGAAGGAAAAATAACCTGCGACTTACTGGTTTTTTGATCACTTTTCTGATGGTTATTATTTGGAGAGGAATAGTACTGTTTCCACTTACAACAGGTTATATTGGGTGGAGTATTGTGGTTTGGATTATTCATCACAATCGTTTTGAGGAATCTGACGCATTTTCATCCATTCAAAAGAGGGGGGGGCTAAGTTGAATAAGAGATCAATTGCCCTTATTATTCTAGGATTGTTCATTGGTGCAATGATAGGTTCCCTCATCGGTGAGCTTCTGGCATTTATGCTGCCGGAAGGAGTAGTTAAGAATTTCTTTTTGATAGGTATTGATTTTGACATAGGTGGTTTGATAGGAAATGAATCCGGTGTA
>JAZGBQ010000051.1:0-2193 GCA_036476435.1 Fidelibacterota bacterium | reverse complement strand
CAAGAGTTTTGGTATTGGTCTCGGCATGCCGATTATCAAGAATATTATGGAAGAACACCACGGTGGATTCGAGATTAAGAGTAAAGTCGGGCAGGGTACAAACGTTACACTATGGTTGCCTATACTGAAATTGGGGGAAAAGGGATGAAGAAACAGACTAATGTGCTTATAGTGGATGATGACGTAGATTTTGCTGAGAGCATGGCCCTTATGCTGGAAGGGCAGAACTGCGAGGTCAAGGTTGCAAACAGTGGTGAAGATGCTATCAGTAAATTCCGTGATCAGGATTTCGACATTACTTTCATGGATGTTAGAATGCCGGGTAAGAATGGAGTTGAAAGTTTTTTAGAAATTCGTAAGTTCAAACCAAATGCAAGGGTGGTGATGATGACTGCCTACAGCGTCAACCAGCTTTTAGATGAAGCTATCGAAAATGGTGCCTGGGGTGTACTCCATAAACCATTCGATATGGAACATGTGCTTGAAATGCTTAGCAAGATCAAACCGTATGGCATCCTTATAGCAGATGATGATCCGGATTTTGTTAATACTATCAATGAAATGCTGGAAATGAATGGCTACACTGTTTATGTTGCCCGTGATGGTAAAGAAGCTGTAGAACGGATCAAATCTGATGGTATTGACGTATTAATACTTGATCTTCGTAAGCCACTATTAAGTGGATTGGAGGTGTATGTCGAATTGAAAAAGTCCGAACATACAGTACCCACTATTATCGTAACGGCCTATGCAAAAGAGGAGGCAGATGCTCTTGATAGATTACAAACATTATCGATAACTGGTATCTTAACCAAACCATTTGACCCGAAGGTATTGATCCTGGCAATAGAAGATTTGACAAAGTCGTGAAGGGTGTTGCCTGTGAAAAATAAAAACAATCCCCACTCACAAAATGAGACTAATAAAAGGCGTGTCCTGATAGTTGATGATAATAAGGATTTTGTCCTCAGCCTAATAGATATCATGAAGCCGCGTGATTACGTGGTGGAAACTGCGTATAGTGCAGAAGAGGCCTGCAAGAAAATCCGGGATTTTGATACACATCTAGCCCTTATAGATATCCATTTAGGCCACTCCAATGGTATTAGTTTGATTTCTGAATTCAAATCGGCAAATCCTGATATTCTCTGTGTTATGATGACTGCTTACGCAGATATCGACACAGCCATTCAGTCACTTCACGCAGGCGCCTACGACTATTTACGAAAGCCTTTCGAAATAAGGGACCTGTTGGCAACCTTGGATCGGTGCTTCGAAAAGATTCGCCTGGAGAGCGAAAAATCCCTGGCGGAAGAAGCCCTGAAAAACCGAAACCTGAAATTGGCGGAAATGAATGCCAGGTTGAAAATGATGGTTAAGTCCGCGAAGGTTGTTACGTCTTGTCATTCCCAGAATGAACTGAATAAGCTCCTTCTTAAAGAATTCTCTCAAAACATGGCCGCGGATGGGGGAAGCCTGTTCCTTTGTCATGAAGACAGGTTAGAACTCGCTCACTCACTCGATCCAGACCACGTGCCATCAACTATACCTCTTCCACTTCCTGAGGACAGCATCCTATGTAATGTTCTCCGGAAGCGAAAGCCAATTCTGATTAAGGACATAAAAAATATAGATGAAATACGAATCAAGGGAAGTGGCTGGAAAGGTTATAACGACGGTTCACTCCTGGTGTTTCCTCTAATAAATGAAAAGAAAAAAATTATCGGCTTGCTTTCGCTTCACAACAAGAGATGGCCACCCTTTACAATACAAGATTTGGAACTTGGCTTGATTCTGGTTTCCCTGAGCACAGAGGTCCTTCGCAGTCTTCAGGCAACTGAATCATTGCAAGAAAGCGAGTCACGGTTCAGGACTCTGGTCGAGAACATTCCCGGTATTGTCTACCGGTGTGAAATGGATGAGGATTGGACGATGCACTACATAAGCGATATGATAGAAAATATTTCCGGGTACCCTGCATCTGACTTTATAGCAAACCGCATCCGTTCGTTCTCCAGTATTATCCACCCGGACGACCGAGAGATGGTCAGTGATGTTGTGCACAAGGCAGTGAAACTAAGAATATCCTTTTCTCTTGACTACAGAATAATCGATTCCAATGGTAATATTAAATGGATCTTTGAGAGAGGGCAGGGAGTTTTTGCTGAAGACGGGAAGATCCAGTACCTGGAT
>JAZGBQ010000050.1:0-4923 GCA_036476435.1 Fidelibacterota bacterium | reverse complement strand
GAGAAGAGGACGATACTCAAAGAAATTAACCAGGATGTCCGCATAGGGGACTCCACTCAAATTTAATTTATTGATTCTTTTTCTTGTGTCTATTCGCGCGTAAACGTTTTTTTCGTTTATGCGTGTTTATTTTACGTTTTTTGCGCTTTTTACCGCAGCCCATATTTCCTCATGATTTATAGATTCATTAACGTGTTGTTAACTGTTTTTCGCATTTGTTTGGACGGCTTGAAGGTTGGCACATATCGCTCAGGCAGATAGATAGCCTCACCTGTGCCTGGATTCCTTGCTTTTTTGGGTAAACGATGCTTTACACCAAATGATCCAAAACCGCGCAGTTCAACACGTTCATTTCGTGCCAATGAATTAATGATTGTAGCCATTACACCATTCATTACTGCTTCTGTTTCAACCTTTGTTAAGCCCGTAGCGGTTGATACCTGATCAACAATTTCCTGTTTAGTCATTTTTTGCTACTCCTACTTCCAACGGTAAGCCGGTTGCTGAAATCTCCAGTTACCGTATCGTTGCATGACAGTATTTATCATGAAGTCAAGGAACGTACTAGATTTTCTACGTAATTGTATAGTTCTCGGCTTTCCCTGAATACCAGCCAGTTTGCCTGCAATTTTGATGGCGTCTTCTAAGGTGCCCAGTGTATCTGCTAATCCAAGTGCTATAGCTTGTTCACCAGTAAATATCCTGCCGTCTGCAAGGTTGCCGACTTCGTCAAGCTCTAAGTTGCGTCCAAGGGATACTGCCGAAACAAACTGATTGTGGAGATCATCAATAACGTATTGGAAATATTCTCGGTCTTTTTCAGTAACTTGTCTTGTGGGGGAACCTGAATCCTTATATTCACCACTTGTCAAGGTCTCAAAACGCAGACCGAGTTTATCTAGTAAGTCAGTTGCAACTGGATAATCCAAAATTACTCCGATACTCCCAACAATAGAACCACGGTTTACGACAATTGTATTACTTCCCATAGCCGCATAATATCCGCCTGACGCTGCCAGATTTCCTACCGATACTACGATTGGAATCTGCATATTAATATTTTTGACTTTCTCATATATTTCCTGGGATGGTGCTACCGTTCCACCCGGACTGTTAATTCTAAATACAATGGCCTTTACATCACTTCTGTCTTTGAGTGTATTAAATTCGTGTATTACCTGTTCTGACCCAATGATAGGTCCTATTAATCGAATGATTCCCACTTTTTCGCCAAACGAAAAGCCTCCCTCACCACTTATTGCTGATGTACCAAGACGTACGACGACGATAAAAACAAGAACTGTTATAAGAACAACCCAGATCCAGAGCGGGATACGTCGTCTCTGCGATTTCAAAATACTTACCCTTCATTCACCCATAGAACAAGCTTCTGTCCGGGGTGTATGAAGGCTCCAAATTTTAGACCATTCCAGCTTCTGATGTTACGTGCCAGAGTATTGTAATTCTCAGCAATGTGTCCTAAGGTGTCGCCTCTCCGCACAGTATAGATAATTTTTAATTTACCAGCCGGACCTGCCGAGCCTGAACTGGAAGCAAGCTGTCCCCTTACAGGGATAGTTAACACCTGACCGATTTTGATTTTGTGGCGGTTACGAATTTTATTCACTGAAGCCAGGTCATGTATAGATACACGATATTTCTTGGCGATTATCCAGAGACTTTCTCCCCGCCTAATCCGATGGCGAACGTACTGGGGGGCAAATCGTTGATCTTCAGGAATGGCATTAAAGTTTGATTCGAATACAGCACGACTTCCCATGGGTAATTTTAGCTGGTACACACCATTGTTGGGCGTCGCGGATTGTCTCAATTCCGGATTATACTCACGAAGCGTTTTGATTGATATATTAGCAGATCTTGCTAGGACCGATAAATCAGCACTTTTCTCAAGCTCAACAAAATCATATTTTATCGGTGTGTTGGGTAATTCTTCAAAACCATATTCTTCCGGGTTTTGTCCAATGATCGCTGCAGCAAGGAAATAAGGTAAGTAATTCCGCGTTTCTCTGGGCAATGAATGTAATTGCCAAAAATCTGTTGTTTGGTGGAAACGGGCTGCTCTTTGAACACGGCCCTCACCGGAATTATAGGCGGCAAGCGCAAGATACCAATTATCAAACTCATTAATTAAATCTGTTAAATATGAACAAGCAGCATAGGTAGCCTTAATTATATCGCGTCGTTCGTCAACATACCAGGTACGATCGAGATCGTATATTTTACCCGTACTGTAGACGAACTGCCACATACCAACAGCATTGGCTCTTGAGTATGCCTTAGGATTCAATCCTGATTCTATCATCGCAAGGTAAATCAGTTCTTCCGGCAATGATTGTTCTGTTAAAATCTCTCGTATCAAATTTCCATAGGTTGCTTCTCTCTCTAGCCAGATTACAAATTGTTTTCTTCCTTTAGTCTGGAAAAAATTTATGAATTGATCGACCTTCTGGTTTCGGATCAGTGGGATGTGACCATCACGGTCATCGACAACAGTATACTTGGAATTCCCCATTTCTATTTCAAATGGTTCAATCACCGATGTGATTTCGCGACGAAACTGTTCGGCTGTAAAAGGTACCTCGGAGGCTTGAAGAGTAGAAAGTCGGTTCGAATAAATTTCAACTAAAGATTGTTCAAATCGTTCAATTTCAAATTGATCATTCTCAGTCATCTCGCCCAACTGATCAGCCTCAGCCAAAAGATCAAAAACACGATCCAGATTGTATAATACCTCAAATGTATCAGAATGAACATCAGCGATTATTGCTTCAGTCAGATAAATCTTAATATCGCGTATTAATTCCGGTAACCGGTTCGTTGTACTGATGAATCCATTACCATTTGATTCAACCGATCCATTTCCGTCCGCCTTGATTTGGTTCAAATCTTTGTTGTTGAAAGATTCATTATTAACGACAATTGAATTAGAATCGTTTTCAACTGAAGTAAATGTAGTATCGGTTATTTCCCGTGGATGTGCTGCAACATATTTTTCCTGAGGGTCGTCGGGGGTCAACGCTTTAAGAAAATCAAGGCCTGTACATGCTTGAAACGGAACTGTCAAGCAAAACATGGTGGCGGTAAGTATTCTAATCATCATATAGTTAGGGGGAAAAACGTGGCAAAATTAGTTTCTGACTCAAAAGACTGTCAAGCCTTTTAACGATCAGGTAAGGATCGAATTTTTCCAATGATTTCTGAAGTACCCCTGGATTTTATAAGCGGAATAATTTCGACCTTACCATTCCACTGTGCCATTTCGTTTATTCCAACGATATTATCCATATTATAATCTCCACCTTTAACAAGGATATCAGGCTGAAGTTCAACAATAATTTCCAAAGGTGTTAATTCTTCAAAAATAACTACGATGTCAACGCATCCGATTGAGTTGAGAATCGCAGCACGGTCATCCTGCGACTGGATCGGTCTATGGGTACCTTTTAGCTCCCGAACTGAAGTATCACTGTTTAATCCAACCACCAAAGAATCACCAAATGTCTGTGCTTTCTCAAGCAGCTCGACATGACCGCGGTGAATAATATCGAAACACCCGTTGGTAAACACAATTCGTTTACCCCGTTCCTTCATTGTACGGATTTGCTGTTCTGCTGCTACTCTAGTTAATATGGCCATATGTACCTTTTAAGGGACAGATTGTACAATAATTTGGTTGACAGAATTTATTTTCTATCTCAAGCAAACCCTGAATGATATGATAGGTGCGTAATTGAAGTACTGAAAGATTTTTATCAAATTTTCGGGTAAGTCTACCATAACTACCGGGTAATTTCATCATGAACCAGTATTCTTTCAAATAATCATGAGCGTGAAATTTTTCCTGGACGTTTAGACACGATGCCCAGTAGGGTAAAAATATATTTCCCAGTAACTCAATGCGAATACCATGTCCTGAACAATCTGATACATATTTCATAAATACTGACGGCAGTCCAATTAGATCATAAGCTTTATTCTCCTCCGTCAGCATTACCCAGCGAATTAATTTAACTATCAAATGAATACGGTTTGAAGGGTGTTGGTTAGGACGTAACCCGGTCGACTTCCATCGACGCTCGGGATTGTTAATTAGATCAGAGACAGTTTGGTAGGCTTTGTCTTCATCATAGGACATAAATGTTTCTAGATCGATTAAATCTAGCAGGTATACAAATTCCCTTTCATTACCTGATTTCCCCAGGATGCGGAAACACTGATTAAGTATTTCAACATATTTATCTTCTCCAATTAATTGACTGTAGAATCGAAGCCTCTTCTGCCATCGGATCAACGCGAATTTTCGAATCTGTTGTTCCACATCGTTAATAGTATCAAGATGATTCAATGTACAACGCTTAGTATGCTGATTAGAGTAATATCTTAGCCTCACAGTAGGACAATGCAGTGATCTGTGTTCGCTGTTATAGTTTCTTACAACATGCAAAATCGTCTTTGAGTAGTCTTTGTTTTCATGATGTTTGTGCAACCACCAATCGCCACTGCGGAGATGACATTCGATTGATCCCTTTACTATCGTACCATCGACTGCTATGATGGCATTTTTTATATCCGGTCCTTCATTTTGGTTGCGTCGACCCGGATCAAGAACAGTGACACAAATTCCTGTAACATCCATTAATGAGGTACCAGGTGACAAATTTAGAAAATCATGCACAAGATCACTTTCTATCATCTTGCCACTATCATAGACGAAAGATTCCAAGTGGCAAATCGGGTATCTATACTTCATAATGCTGGATTTTCATTAATCCATTCTTGTTTCATGGACGAAACCTCGGATCGAATTCTTGCAACAAATTCATTTCGGTCATCAAATGTTATTTCATCGGTGGGTATGGGTTTACCGATCCGCAATTGGATATCTATCGGATTTAACTCCCA
>JAZGBQ010000005.1:0-5060 GCA_036476435.1 Fidelibacterota bacterium | reverse complement strand
AATTCATTAAAGAAGATCAATACAGGGCAACTTTCTGAGAACAATCAAATTGATTATCAAATTCTAAAATCACATTTACAATATACAATTTTCGCGATTGATACACTTAAAGGACACACATGGAATCCTCGCATCTATAATGTAGGCTATGGTATTTATGGGCTTATAGCTCGAGATTTTGCACCGTTAGATGAACGTTTAAAAAGCGTGAAAGCGCGTTTAGAGAAAATACCAGCCATACTCACACAAGCCAAAATTAATCTAAATAATCCACCAAAGATACATATTGAAACCGCCATTTTGCAGAACAAAGGAAATATTTCACTCATTAACAATGATCTGGAACAATTTTTAGATAATGAACCACTATTAAGGGAAGAAATTGAAGGTGCCCGAAGTGTTGCTAGTGCTGCGCTGGAAGAGTATGGAAAATGGTTAGAAGAAGATCTATTGCCTAAATCAGACGGCAATTTTCGTTTGGGTGATGAAAAATGGCGACGAAAACTATACTATACTGTTGGTTCGGATTTTACGAAAGAGCAAATTCTTGAAAGCGCTGAAAAGGACCTGCAGATAACGCAGAATATTATGTATGCAACTGCAAGTCCTTTATATGAGGAATTTTTTAATAAAAAAGTCTCCACTGACAAATCAGAGGTCATCAAGGCGGTACTTGATAAGCTTGCGGAAGACCGTCCGACTAACAAAACAATTGTTGAGTTAGCCGAAGTGACATTGGATTCAACTACTGCATTTGTTCGTGCCAATGATCTCGTAACCGTGCCCGATGAACCAGTTCGGATTATAGTAATGCCGGAATTTCAACGTGGAGTAGCAGTGGCATATTGTGATTCCCCTGGTCCGTTGGAAAAAAGTGCAGAGACCTTCTATTCCATTTCACCAACACCTAAAGATTGGTCCACGGAACGAACAGAGTCCTTTTTTAGGGAATACAACAATTATATGTTGGAAGATCTCACTGTACATGAAGCAATGCCGGGTCATTACCTGCAGTTAGCTCATAGTAACCGTTTTAAGGCTCCGACCCTGATTCGTAGCATTTTTTACAGTGGTACATTTGTAGAGGGTTGGGCTACTTATGCTGAACAGTTGATGGTTGAGTATGGCTATGGTGGCAACGAATTGAAAATACAGCAGTTGAAAATGAGGTTAAGGCTTTTAATTAATAGTATCATTGATCAGAAAATTCATACAGCAGGGATGACAGAAGAAGAGGCCTTGCAGTTGATGATGAATGAAGGTTTTCAGGAGGAAGGCGAAGCAGTTGGAAAATGGCGCCGAGCTTGTTTGGGTTCAACTCAACTTTCAACTTATTATGTCGGGAATATGGAAATAAATGATCTCCGTCGAGCTTATGTAGCAAAGCATGGAAGGGATATAGATATTAAATCAATGCATGATCAATTCTTATCTTTTGGTTCTCCGCCAACTAAATATATTAAGCAGCTGCTAGGACTATAAAACGCGGTATGATCTAAGAGAATGGTCAAAATTATAAAATACAAGTAACTCCTTGACCCCCAGTAATAAGTCTATACTTGGTAAACCAAGTTATTGCATAACTTACAGTAATCCAATAAGATTGGTATCCCGCCTGTATCCTCAATTTGGTAATATTTGACTCTGTTTAACTAAGAAGGCCTGCAACATACAGGGCTTCTTAGCTTAATGGATAGTATGTTAAATATTAGTCGTTGTCATATTCATCATTGTAATCATCCTACTCAAAACGTATACTTCCAGAGTAATTGACAACCCCAGGTACCTCGGGATCTCCTTGCCAACCTGGTCCCTCCCAGGTGCCTTGCCATTTGAGACCTGCTAAATCACCAGTTCCACTTGTGATTACCCATTTACCATCCCACTTAGCATCGGCACTCGGATTTGGTTTCGTGCCATAAACACTTAACACAAGTCCACCAGTCTTGCCATTGACAGTAACAGACTCAAACGGAACAATACCTTTATAGTACATTGGTCCCGCAGAGTGCATCATAACCTCCCCAAAATCATCTCCAGATCCAGTGAATGTTCCAGTAAAATCAGAAGCATCGCTGATTGTCAAGAATGTATAGGGTCCAACAACATCTAATATTGGTTGACCCTCTGGCAAATAAGTCCACAACCCTTCTGCGTTTTTATCTTCAACGATTGGTGTACAAGCGATGATTAACATCTTTGTACAATTTAATACATTGTAATAATTAGTTTTACTTTGATTCCATTATTTAGGAAGTGCTATCTAAATCTAAATGAAACAAAGGTCTTTTACGTTCTCTTGAAATGCAAAGTTAGGCGTATTATCAACCTATTCTGCTGCAACACCACTTCCATATACCAATCCAACAACAATTCCACCGAGTCCTTGTTCTACAAGATGCCAGATTGCATCAACCACTAATACTGTACCTGACGATTCAAACACGCCGAATAAAACTACGGCTTCCGGAAGTATCCACAATAAACCAATAAGTACACCAAACTTCAATCCTTCAATTACAGATGAACCACCTTTATACCCAAGCGGATAGATATAAGCCATAAGTAGAGCGAGGATAAAATAGCCTAGTAAAATAAATTGCATCTTCGGTTCAGCAAATGCGACGGTAGGTCTATCGGTTGCATAAAAATCTGCCATAACAGCCATGTGCCATAGCCCTGATAGTGCAGACATAGCTACAAAACCAGCTATTATCGCGAACAACATTTTTTTCAAATCCATTATTGACCTCCTTTTGTTTTGTTAATGTAAAATCTTTTTAATGATAATATTGAATTTTAATACATAAAATACAACAATACAAAGTATTATAAATACAGATAGTTACATCTTAATATTTTTTGATGTGATTTTAGAGATAATTGAAAAACCTCTTGGTGTACAAGGGTGATCTATATATAATAAACACCCCCCGCCTGCCAAGGGCATGGGTGGGTGCGTAATAAATCGGTATCCCGCCAGTATCCCGTTTGTTGCGATTAAATATGAACCTACATTATACTAAATAAGAAAGTGATCCAATCTTTGGGGGTTGGTCAAGGTGAAATTTCCATATTTAAAAAGATTTATATCTATAGCTCACAGCATAACTCACTCTGGTGGAAAGCTGACTTCCAACAAGATCCTGCCATAATGGGTAATCTAAAGTAAGAACAAGTGAACTGCTCTCACTTATCTCGTAAATTAGTTGACCAGCTGCATTAAAAAAGATTGCACCACTATTTGGAGCAATTTTCCCCGCCCACTTATCAGGCCATTCACGACGTAATTCCAATTTCAAATAGGGGAAAACGGTTTTAATGATAGGAGTTTGCTGAATGGCATGAAAGGTTTGATAGACAGTTGTACCCGGTTTAAAACCTAATTCACTTTTTGTGAGAGCCTGCTTTAATCTTGAAGAAACACCAATGATAAATGGGAATTCTGACCGCCACCACCATTCAGCCCCAAGAAAGGTGGATATTTGTCCCGTTCCCAGAGCGAAATGCCGATGATCAACGATATCGGCTTCATTACCGAAAGGATTTTGTTCATAGTCTTTACCAGTAGGTAAGGTCAAACCACCCTCGACAAAAAGACGTTGTCCCGGACCAAAGTATTCGTTGACGAATATTGCTTTCAATCCGAGTGTTAAATCTCCCAGACCATTCAGATTTTCATTGCGGTGATGTGTATCTATAGGTTCAACATCATATTGTTTCCAATAAATATATGGAAAGCTCAGTGTTAGATTTAATTTGTTTGTAAGCCCGTATAGACCGAAAAAATTTGTTGTAAGTATATTAATCTTTCCAATATGGTCTTCCATTGTACCATCAAGAAGCCTATGAATTGGTGCAATTTTATTTAATGATAGGGACAGTCCGGTCACCCAGCTGCCTTTGATTGCAACAATACCCTCGGTTGTGCTCCCGACCGGGAGAGAAGGATTACTTCAGAGCGGTCATTGACCCCTGAGAGGAATAGAAAAGGCTAAAAAGATTAGACTCAATTTAATTGTTTTGATGATCATGTTTTTCATGACATATCTTTTATGATTTGGCATTATTTAATTTATGACAGCATCATTAATTATGTAGCACAGCAGCTCAGATCTTTCAGATCTTTACTGAATGAAATTGCAGCCAGTTTTATACCCTCTGAGAGTGTAAGATATGGATGAAACATTTCCTTTAATTGTTCCGTAGTGATCCCAAATTTTATTGCCATTGCAACTTCTAATAGGAGCTCCGAACCTTCCGGTGCCAATATACGTGCTCCGATTAGCCGATCGGTGTGCTTGTTACGAATTAACTTAATAAAACCACGGGTATCCAGCGCAGCTATTGAGCGCGGTACATACGATAGTGGCAATACAGCTGTATCGTAATCAATTCCTCTATCCTTTGCCTGTATTTCATCGAGTCCAACACCAGCAACTTGTGGATCTGTGAAGATAACCCAGGGTAATACGGAATAATCTCGCTCTTTTTTACTATCGGTCAGGGCATTTGATACAGCAAGCTTGCCTTCGTAAGCAGCGGTATAGACAAACATATTTTCACCAAGAACATCACCTACTGCAAAAATGTTGGGTATTGAGGTTTGTAAGTGATCATTCACTTCAATGAAGCCTTTACGATTCAATTTCACACCATTTTCTTCAAGCCCCATATTGGTCGTGTTCGCCGTGCGACCCGTAGCCACAATTATTTTTTCTGCTTTAAAAACTTGTTCTTCGATATTTACTAAAGATTTAACAACAATTTGCTCTCCTTCCTGGTTAATCGTTTGAAACTGATTACCGGTTATAATATTGATGCCTTCCTCAGATAAATAAGCAGTCAGCCCATTTGTAATATCCGTGCTTTCATTTGGTAATATGCGATTAGAACGCTGAAGTACAGTCACTTTACTTCCGAGACGTGAAAATGCCTGTGCTATTTCTAAGGCAATGTAGCGTCCACCAAGAACTATAATAGATTCGGGTAATTCTTCTAATTCAAACGCTTCCTCATTGGTCAGATAGGGTACCTCACTCAAGCCAGGAATATCAGGA
>JAZGBQ010000049.1:0-6955 GCA_036476435.1 Fidelibacterota bacterium | reverse complement strand
ATCTCTTTGGGATCAGCCGGCTCACTTCGTCCGGTAAGCAGACTGATACTCATAATAGCGCCTGAAAGGGCACCGCATTGACCGCAGGTTCGGGCCATACCGCCGCAAAAACCGGTAGCTATTTTCGGTATGAGATCTGATTGAATTTTATAATTATTGGCAACTGCCAGTAAGACACTTTCAGTTCAGCAGTAACCGGATTCGAATATATTTTTGCTTCTCGGTACCGCCTCATCATAATTAATGTCATTCATGGTTTTCTCCGAGGGTTTACCTTTTACTAATGGTGAGGTCGAGTTTACCAATACCAGGGCAGCATTTCACGACATTAAAAAACTGAAGGAGTGTTATGGAACGAAATGGCCGTGAAGATAACGTTACAAAAGATCAGGAAGGGATGGTTATTAAGGAGAATCCCGGGCTTTATCTGAACATGAATGACATCACGATGATAATTCCTGCAACTTATTGGTGATCAATGCAATTAGCTGGTCAAGCTGTGTTATTTCATTGATCTCACGGGCGCTTACAAACAGGTCGATCTTATCGGCATTCAGGATGAATATTGCCGGAAGGTCGGCCGTTCCCATTGTCTTATACTCAGCTGTGTCTACCTGGTCTTTGTGCAGGAAGGTTACAGGAACTGGGAGCGTTTTAATATAATTGACCCACTTCCTTTTCATACCCGCATTACCGTATGTCAGCGCGCATAAATTACACTGGTAAGTTTCCGGTGAAGTGATCTTATGAACATAATCCGAGATTGCATTGAAAAAACCGCTGTCAGCATTATAGACGAAGATCATTTTTGGTCTGGAATTCATGAGTACATTATTCTCACTGCCATCCAACGGGGTTGCTGTTGCCGAGATATTCGCACTTAGGAACAGAACGGGAAGAATTTTTACCAGTATGGGGATCATTTGTCTTTCTGTGAATGATATTTCATCATATTTACGGGTATAAATTATTGATCCGGGAACAAAAACACTGTCCCGTATACGACAAATTGAAAAAAAACCCAACCATCAGGTTGGGTCTTTTTTGACATCCCGGTCTGAAAAAAATTCGAGATTTCTCAGGTCAGGTTCGTAGTGTTGAAAGAAATTAATTATCCGCTGCCGTTTCCTCCGTTACCATTACCATTCCCATTTCCATTGCCATTACCATTGTTACCGTTTCCATCATCATCATCGTCATCGTCGTCACCATCATCGGTCACACCTTCTCCGTCATCATCGTCATCATCATCGTCGTCATCATCATCATCGGATTCGAAACCGTCTGTAGTGCCACCGCCTTCATCACAGGGGACTTCAGAATCACCATGATTCAAGTGTGCCTGAAGGGCGGAAACTGATACTGTTATATTATGTCCATTATGACAGATGGTAACTTTTTCACCATCATCATCATCGTCATCGCCATCTCCTTCAAGGTCTTCCTCCAGGAGATCTTCATATTTTTCATAGGCATCTTCTATTTTATCATAGGCGTCCTCAACTTTATCAAGAGCATCACAATATTTTCCTTCAGCAAATTTTTCTTCGGCGTCAGCGAGTTTTTCTTCGGCGTCAGCGAGTTTATCATAGGCTTCAAATAAATCCAATCCAGACAGATCGGCATCGAACTCTGCCTGAGCTGCTTCCAGTGCCAGATAAGCATCGAAAATTGCCTGTTCGGCTTCGGCTGCTTCTGTTTCGCAGTCATCGTCGCCTTCAGTCAGCTCTTCAAACTCTTCTAGAGCATCCTCAGCAAGATCTTCTGCGTCATCCGCAGCATCTTTAGCGGCTTCACAATCTCCATTTCCCTCGTCATACAGTTCTATTGCGTCATCCAGAGCTGCCTGGGCAAGAGCAATCTTGTCTAGTATTGAAGTAAGTAAAGTTGGGTCAATGCCATCTGGTGGCGGAGTAACAGCGGCATTAGCCTCATCTAATTTTGCCTGTGCCTCGTTAATTTTTTCTAGGGCGTCGTCACAGTCATCCGCACTGTCTAATATCTGTGCAAATACGTTCCCATTTTGATCACCGGCTGATTGAATGGGATTTAAGGTCTTTTCGCAGCTAAAGAATAAAAAACCAATGATCAGGGGTACGATCAGGTTGAATTTTAATACAGGATTTCTTTTCATTATTGTTTCCTCAACTAGTTGCTGTGCATTTGGTTGCAAAACTGATTATTTATGGTAAAATGTTATGCAAATTTTATGCCAGTGATGAAAATTGGGAATTACCTCGGTTTGTCGATAAGAGGAAGGCATGTTTTTCCTCATGGGCGATGAAGAAAGTGTAGCATATCATCCAATCTCATTTATAAGACAGCAAATCGTACAATTGGTACAAAGAAAAATCAGAAATTTTTTGTTGATATTGGGATTTAGCAAATTTGCCAGGATAAGGTCAATTTTGTTGCCATTCGCCATTAATGTAAATATGATTTCGTGAGATTGCTTTTATGGAACCAGATTTGTAAACTTCGCAAAAGTAAACCACCTCAATGCAGGCAATCAGGATTACTATCAGGAGATTATCATGTTAAAATTTCTGTATAAACCATCGCTAACCCTGTTATTAGGTATTATTTTTCTATCACTGTTGATTTTTACAGGCTGTGAGCAGGATCATTTGCCCACACAATCCTCAATCCCAGGGGAAAGATCCGTTGAAAAAATTCTTCCAAAAATGCAATCGATGGATGATCAGAGTTCTGGTCGCTTTATCGTAACCTTCAAAGGACGACCGGATCATGCTGCCGTGCAGGAAGCCGGTGGAACCGTAGTATACAGTTACGATATCATCCCGGCAATGGCGGTTAAAGGTCCCCAGGAGTTCCTAACCAACCTAACAGCAAATTCCTCAGTGCTGCGTATTGAACCGGATAAAAAAGTCTTTGCTCTGGATGTTGAGTTAGACAATACCTGGGGTGTGAAACGGATAGGATCAGGGGCAGTGCATGCCGGTGGTAATTCCGGAAGCGGTGTCAAGGTTGGCATCCTTGACAGTGGGATCGATTATCTGCATGAGGATCTTAATGACAGTTATGTTAGGGGGGTTGACTTTGTTAACAATGATGATGATCCCATGGATGATTATGGACATGGGACGCATGTGGCTGGGACTGTTGGTGCCGAGGATAATGGGATCGGAGTAGTGGGTGTCGCTCCCGGATCAGATTTGTATGCGATCAAGATCCTGAACAGTTCCGGAAGCGGTTACTGGACTGATATCATTGCGGCATTGGACTGGGCTGTGACGAATGGAATTCAGGTAACGAACAATAGTTATGGCGCCTCGACCTACCCAGGAGTTGCCGTTGAAACCGCTTTTATTAATTCGGCCAGCACGGGAATGATCCATGTAGCCTCGGCGGGAAATTCCGGGAATCCACCTGGCAGGGGGGAAAATATTGGGTATCCCGGCAATTTCGCAGCGGTGATTGCAGTAACTGCAACGGACATAAATGACAAACGGGCACGATTTTCGAGTACGGGGAGCAATGCCGAGATCGCTGCTCCGGGAGTAAATGTGATATCGACAAGAATGGGCGGGGGGTATGTTAATTATAACGGGACATCCATGGCTTCACCCCATGTCGCCGGGACGGTCGCCCTGGCATTAACGGCCGGTAAAAGCGTGAACGCTGTGAGGTCGCTGCTGCAGACGACCGCGGATGATCTTGGTGACCCGGGATGGGACTCACAGTATGGCTTTGGATTAGTGGATGCGATTGAGATGGCCGGCGGCACTGTCAATCAATCTCCCGTGATCACCGTGACTGCCCCGGGTAACAATTCCAGTTTTGGGACCGGCGTGAGCATTGATTTTGAGGGGTCCGCGTGGGATGCGGAAGACCTGGACATCACCTACAAATTATCATGGACATCAAGTGGTGATGGACTGATCGGATCCGGCGGTTCTTTCGATAAGATTCTGAGTGACGGAAATCATACGATCACTGTTGAGGTCACAGATTCAGACGGTGCCCTGAGTACTGAAAATATTGTTGTTACCGTTGGATCACCGCCCGTCGGACTAAACGTTGACAGCATTACACCAGCTGAATTAACAGTTGGCACCACTGACAATAACGTTGAGATTATCGGAGCCGGTTTTGTTGCTGGTTTGAACGTTTCCTTTGAGAACGGAAGCGGACCCGCTCCTTTATCGTCCTCAATTTCCATAGTGAACGAAACTTCCATTTCTTTGACGATCACAGTCAAGAATGGTGGGCCTCCGAGAAGCCGGCTGTGGGATGTGCGCGTAACCAATCCGGACGGCTCAACGGGAGTTTTAACAGATGGGTTGATGATAAATCCATAAAAAAATTAATGTAGATAAGTCTAATAACCATAAATTAGGAGAGATTTAATGAAAGTTGCCGTTAGCGTATTGATGATGATTACAGGGTTATGGGTCAGTGATTTAAATGGTCAGGATCCAAGAACGATCGACAGGATTATGCAGAATCTTTATATAGATGCCGGGCTAAATTCCTCAACGACCACGAATCATGAAGACTATGATCGCAGGGCTGGTCTGACCTTTGGTGTCGGTACAATTTTAGATGGCAGTGATCTTCCCGGGATCAATAATATCTCCGTACTTTCTGATCTGCGTTATGATCTGGGAATAAAGTTTGAGCAGTTTGGCTCAAAATGGGGTGATAGTCAATCCTGGGAAGGCGGACGATTTAGCGAGTCCTTTGATTTGAGATTTACCTATTTATCCTTTCCCCTGTTAGTGCAATATGTGTTATGTGAGGCTTATTTAATGGGCGGACTGAAACCGCGGTTCCTGGTAGGAGGGACGGAAGGGTGGAAAATCACGACAGTATTTTCTTCCGATGATATGGAAACCAAAAACGTAGAAAGTGGTGAAGAAGATATAAAAGACGATCTAAAAACTCTGGATTTTGGGTTGGTGTTCGGCGCCGGGTATCCTTTTAATTGGCGTGACTACAATTTTCGGGTGGAGGCAAAATATGAGATGGGGTTGAGAGATATCTGGGACGGATCCAACGGGTCCAGTGATTTCTCTTTGAAGAATAATAATTTCAGTCTCACTTTTGCCTGGCAATTGGGATTATAATGTAAAGTAAAAATACTATCGACGACTATGAAAGCCCCGGCTCGTTCGGGGCTTTTCTATTATAATACATGTTCTTAATTAAAGATGTTGTTATGTTGAAAGGATCTTTGCCTGTGATCTAAGCATTTTTTGAAGCTGTAACGATTCAGTTATATTGATCGCCACAGGTGATGATATTTATAGCCGCTCCCGGTGCTGAACAGGACCACCTTTTCATCCTCTCCCAACCAGGCCTGTTCAACTAATTGTCGACAGGCGACCAGTGTTGATGCTGATTCAGGACTGACGAATATGCCCTGTGAACTGCCAATGTCATTTGCGGTTTCGATCAATTCGTCATCCTTGACTGAAATTGCGGTCCCGTCACTCTCGCGAAGCGCCCTCAATATCAGGAAATCACCAATCGCCGCGGGTACTCGCAAACCCTCTGCGATCGTCGCTGCATTTTCCCAGTAATCAGCAGATTCTTTTCCCTCTTGAAAAGCCTTGACGATCGGAGCGCAGCCACTGGACTGGACTGCTACCATTCGCGGTCGCGCTGATCCGATCCAGCCCAATGCTTCCATTTCCTCAAATGCTTTCCACATGCCGATCAACCCGGTTCCACCGCCGGTAGGATAGATGATCACGTCCGGCAATGTCCAATCCATTTGCTCAGCGATTTCGTATCCCATGGTTTTCTTACCTTCTATACGATACGGTTCTTTAAGAGTAGACATATCGAAACGGTTGAATTCAGTCAGTTCCCGGGCGGCTTTTTTCCCCGCGTCGGTTATCAATCCGTCAACCAGTTCAATATCAGCACCTAAGGCACGACATTCAGCAATAAAAGCATGGGGGACATCTTTGGGCATAAACACTTTTGCCGGTATGTCCGCCAGTGCGGCATAGGCGCTTAAGGCACCCGCTGCATTGCCAGCCGAAGGGATTGAAAACGCTTTTACTCCCAGTTCAAAAGCTCTGGATACCGCCACTCCCATACCACGAGCCTTAAAGGATCCGGTGGGATTGCTGCCCTCATCCTTAATAGTTAAATTATTGAGCCCGTATACCTGTCCGATCCTCCCGGCGTTTATCAGCGGAGTAAATCCTTCCCCCAGGGTTACAGTGAATTTTGGATCTCGGATTGGGAGGATCTCAAAATATCGCCATAGATCTTGATTTCGTAAGGCGATGTTCTGCGGAGTAACTGCCGTTTTTATTGAATCAATATCATACCGTGCAAACAGTGGTTTGCTGCAATCCGGACAGAGATTCCAAAGTCTGTCAGGATCCAGATGCTTACAGCAATAAGAACATTCTAAATGTGTCAGGTAGCCCATGGACTGGATGCTTATTACTCAGAAGTTAAAGCTGTAATGTTATTTCAGCTAACAATTACGCTGTACGTAAGATGAGAAAACTCAATTTATAAAACGTCTCGCTGTACGCTAAATAACAGACAACCTTATCAGGTTTTGTCAGTCATGTCACTAACACGCTTTTTAGGTGTTGTTATATTTTTACACGGGAGAAACGATTATGAAAATAAAGCATTTAATGATGTTCGGATTTGTATATATATACTGGAACAATCCCAAATTAATTTATTCCCATTCCTCAACGTTTCTTTTCAATTTCAACAAGTCGTTCAGTCAGCAAAAAATTAGGTGACAAATAATCGGTTTCCGTCAGCCGCGGTGCTGCTTAAACTCCGCTTGACTTATGGTAAAAATAATTAATCGAATAAATATAAAAAGTGACAGGATTGGAAAAAGTTGATGAACAGTTTACCCAGTAATGCGGTGATGTATAACGCGCTGTTAAAAAAGGATGGTTCCTTTGAGGGCATATTCTTCGTCGGGGTGAAAACGACAGGGATCTTT
>JAZGBQ010000048.1:0-3699 GCA_036476435.1 Fidelibacterota bacterium | reverse complement strand
GCTTGTTCATATCCATATGTGATACCTATCAGTGTTGATTCGTCAAACATTCTTCCTAAGAACTGAAGTCCAGCCGGTAGATCTTCACCGGTGAAACCCATTGGGATCGTAAATGCTGGTTGTCCGGTATGCGGCGCGATTATTTGGCTGTTGTCGCCTTTATATCCACCTGAATAATCACTGGTTCTCGCAGGCGGATGATTCCAGGTTGGATAAATTATTACATCGATATCCAAACGATCCATAGCATGTTCAATAGATTCTCGAAATGCGATGCGTTTTGGATCTGTGAACGGTCCCTCACACGGTATGTCCTTTTCTATCTCCCGTCCCTCATTTTCCAGAAACCATTTCAGGTCCTCTTCGGCGAATGCTGAGTATTTACCTGATGCAATTATATCCTCTAAGGTCTGGAGAGTATCCTGTTTGACATAGGTAACCAGGTATTGATTTATGTCTTTTTTAAACTCTGAACACCATTGATCATTTCGTAAAGAATCAAAATTTGGAATAACGAACGGATCTACGATTTCGCCGCCCTGTTTTCTCAAGTCAGATATTGCATTTTCGAACAACACTTTGATCTCAGGATGAGGATCATCTTCACTTAATTGTCGTAATACACCAATCCGAGATCCTTTAACGCCATTAGTTTTAAGATATTTTTGATAACTGTCGGGCTTTTTACCAATACTGTGTTCCGTAATGGGATCATTTGGATCATAGCCGGCGATTATATCCAGAATCCGTGTTGCATCTTCAACAGTCCGGCACATTGGACCTCCAACATCATTTCTAAGGTAGAGCGGAATGATACCATACCTGCTGGTCAGCCCCAAAGTGGAACGGAAACCCACCAACGCGTTATGTGAAGATGGTCCCCTGATCGAATTACCAGTATCTGTTCCCAGACCTATAGTACCGAAGTTTGTTGCTACAGCCGCGCCGGTACCGCCACTCGAACCGGCCGGAACATGATATAGATTATACGGATTTAATGTTTCGCCCGCCGTGGAGCTTATTGTGTGCTTCGGGCTGAACGCCCATTCAGCCATATTTGATTTGGCCAATATAATTGCCCCTGCTTCTTTTAATTTTCGCACCTGATAAGAATCTTCTTCAGGTTGAAAATTCCTCAGCGCAGCCGAACCGCCGGTGGTCTGCAAGCCCTTAGTATTATAATTATCTTTCACTATTACTGGGATTCCGTGCAAAGGTCTTAACCTACCGGTTTTATTGTACTCAATGTCTAATACTTGAGCCGATTCAATAGCTTCAGGATTAACCACGACGATTGCATTCAGTTTTGATGATTGATCGTAGGCCTCTATTCTATTAAGATAAGCTTGTACCAATTGAACACAGGTATAATCATGGTTTTTATACGCTTCATGGATCTGAGAAATTGTTAATTCCATCAGATTAATATTTCCGGTGAATTCACCCATCTTCTGATTTTCTGTACTACACCCAAGCAATATTAAATAAATTAATAAAAGAGGTGCTTTGCAGATTGAATTTATTTTCATGTGATCAAATTAAAATCTGGTATTTTAAAATAAATATCAATTCTGAATTTCCTAAGGTATTTCTTAATATGATTTAAATAATACTACAATTATTCACTGCCATCAATTTGGGAATAGTTTAATTCTCAGGATTATTTTCTTAACTTGCCATTACTAGAATTCAGGTAAAATACATCAATGGAGGAATAAATGGATATAGTTGTGCGGTTTTTTGTTTTAGTTATAGGTTTGATTTTAATTGGCTTAATTCTCTCCATATTCTTAAAACTTGCTGCCGTAATCGTCCTGGTGCTTGTCATTGGTGCACTCGCCATCTGGATCATGGAGAAATTGAAAGCCTGATACTGTTTCTATTTAAATTATAATGTTGTATGAGCACGAACCGTTTATGAACAGCAGGTGGTGACAGAATAATAAACAACGATTTGATCATGGGACTATGAAATTTAATTCTGCTTATTTGCTTACTGGAGGAAAAAGCCAGCGTTTTGGTAAAGACAAATGTTTGGCAACAATAAACAAAAAACCATTATTAGATATTGTGCATTCTAACATAAAATCTTCATTTAATGATGTTTATCAAGTTGGGAAAAAATCATACGGTACAATACCATTTATTATAGATGAGTTCGACAAAACGTGTTCTTTAAATGGTATTGTAACAGCTTTAAGACATTGCAATAGTAAATGGGCATTTATTATTGCCTGCGATTTACCGCTTATTTCTCGAGATATTATTCAATCTCTTGGCACTGATCTCGATTTGGATTACCAGGTATTTTTACCGGTTGTAAATGGGTATCTCCAGTACACATGTGCTTTTTACCAGATTGATATTTTGAATCAAGCTGAACAGAATTTGCGAAATGGAAATGTTGCTCTGCACGATCTTATTAACCAAACCAGGTATAATAGCGTTTCCTATCCTCCAGAAAAGGTAATCAATTTTACTAATGTAAATACGCCGGATAAGCTTACATATGTAGAAAAGTGGATTAATTCCCAGGATGAAAATTTATCTGTCGATACAGGGAAATCAACCTAGGGATTCTTTATGTAAGCATTAGAACGCAGGTAAAACCACCAGTTTAACATCAGGCAGATCACGTAAAAAATCGCAAACCCGAAAAGTGTATATTCCGGAGTCGTTGCTTTTATTTGCTCACCGAAGACCTTTGGTATGATAAAAGCACCGTAGGCTGCGACAGCTGATGTCCACCCCAGGACCGGGCCAGCTTGTTCATTATCAAAGATAACAGCGATCGTACGAAATGTTGATCCATTGCCGACCCCTGTTGCAGTAAACAGAATGATAAACAATATGAGAAATGGTACGAAATAAATTTCCGGTGTAGCAGATCGGAATGCTGCTGACATGTAATAAGCCACTCCTAAGGCCGATGCGATCATTACCACAGATACTATTTGTGTGACCTTGGCTCCTCCAACCTTATCTGCAATCCACCCTCCCACAGGACGGATAAGAGCGCCGATGAATGGTCCAATCCAGGCAAACATCAGGGCACTGGGTCCATTTGGGTTAACGGTTGTGTGCACAAGATTACCATCCGGACCGGCAACATGAGTAAATCCGAATATGACCTTAATCGCCAGGGGAAATGCAGCGGAATAACCGATGAAAGATCCGAACGTCATGGTATATATAATCGTCATTGCCCAGGTATGTTTATTATTAAAGATCCTATATTGTCGCGCCAGATTCTCTTTCAATGAACCTGGGGAGAGTTTTTTCATCAGGAAGACGGTCGCCGCGATAATAATGGGTAAGATAATCCATTTATTTTTGAGAATATTATCCGTGAACCAGTTTCCCGCTTCAATTCCGGTAGGAGCCGGCAGAATGAAATACAATCCTATTGCAGCAGTAGCAAATCCGATCAAAAGTAAATATAATATTTTCGCAAAAGCATTTAAAGGACTTCCAAGATCGGGTGATATAGCTCCAGTAATAAGATTATTCATTCCGAACCAGCCTGCAAATGCCAATGGAATTAATAAAAGAAGCCAGACAAATCCAGCATTTTGGATCCAGGCTTCGGTTCCGGCAGGGATTTTTCCTATCAATGTTCCGCTGGTATTCTGTAATACAGATGAATCACCGCTTAATCCACCTAACAGGGCAAAAGTCATTACTAAGGGCACCAGGATT